>CANQTH010000012.1 GCA_947626795.1 uncultured Lachnospiraceae bacterium | reverse complement strand
AATTATCGTAAAACTCATGCCCGCCAGGCACAACGGAAAATGCCCCTACCATAAGCTCCACCCCCATTTGTGGAAATAGCGCGCCATGGAGGCCACATGCGCCCGAAACAGCCGCAGATCCTTATGCGAGCCGCGCTCCCATTTGTGGACCGCCTCCGTATACGGGCAGTACCAGAGACTGCTCTTCTCATTGACCCGCCTGCACAGGTCCGCGTCTTCCATATACATGAAATAACGGCGGTCGAACCCGCCCAGCTCCCGGAACAATTCCGTACGCACCACCAAAAAGCTGCCCTGCGCGAACGGCACGGGGAACGGCTTCCGATAATCCATGTCCTGCATCGTATGGTAGGCGTTCCGCCGCCGCAGCCAGCCCAGCGGCCCGCGCGCCTGTTCCGCCCCGGCTCCGCCCTTCCCTTCTAAGATCCGCCCCGGGACGGCCATGCGCAAAAGCAGGTCTGCCACCGTAAGCTCCCTCCGGCAGGACGCCTGGCGCTTCCCGTCCGCGCTGACTAAGCGCGGGGCCGCCATCCCGATCCTCTCATCCCGCATGAATTCCAGGATCGCCGAAAAGCTGTCCTCCACCAGCAAAATGTCCGGGTTTAAAATGGCGTGAAACCTGGAGTCCAAAAAAGGCAGCGCGTAATTATGCCCGCCGCCAAACCCGAGGTTCTTCCCGGGGCTTAGGTACCGGACCTCCGGATACGCCTCCGCCAAGCCGGGCAGCCGCCCGTCCACGCCCCCGTTGTCCACGATATAGATCTGTTTGGATATGGCCCGGTCGGTATGCGCAAGGATCGAACTTACCGCGTTTTTCACATCGTCCCCGTCATGATAGGCCACGATCGCAATGGATAACTCTGTCATGATGAACCTTTTCCCATTAAGACTACAAGGATGGTGCGGAACAAGATCCGGACGTCCATCCCGAGCGACCAGTCGGAAATGTAGCGGGTATCCAGCGCCACGATCTCCTCAAAATCCTTGATATCGCTCCTGCCGCTGACCTGCCACATGCCCGTCAGCCCCGGCCGGATGCCGAGCCTCGCCTTGTGGTGCAGCTCATACTGCTCAAACTCGTCCTCTGTAGGCGGCCTTGTCCCGACAAGGCTCATGTCGCCCTTTAAGACGTTCCAAAACTGCGGAAGCTCGTCGATCGAATACTTCCGCATGAATTTCCCGATGCCGAAGATCCTGGGGTCGTCCTCAATCTTGAACATATGGCCCTCCATCTCGTTCTGCCCCATCAGTCCCTGCTTCATCTGATCCGCCCCGACCACCATCGTGCGGAATTTGTAAAACTTGAACCGCCTTCCGTTCCGCCCGATCCTGGTCTGCTCGTAAAAAACAGGGCCGGGCGACTGACATTTGATGATCGGCCCGAAGATGACCAGCGCGATCCCCGTCAGCAAAAGCCCCACTAAGCTGCCCACGATATCCATGCAGCGCTTTAAGAACACCTGCCTGGTCGTGGCAATCTTCATGCTGGTCGTCAGGACCAGGTACTTCCCGCATCGCTCCACAAGCTTGTTCGGCATCAGCCGCGACTCCCGCACAAGATTGAAATGCACGGTGATCCCCAGCTCAAGCAGCTCGTTCGCCAGCGCCTCGCTGCTCTCCCTCGTATTCCCATTGATGAACACCTCGTCCACCACGTTGACGCGCACATATTCCAAAAAGCTGTCCGCCGTCGCCACGACCGGGACGCCGCAGACTTCCTCCCCGACCCGGTCGTCGTCCACGACCACGACGCCCGTCACCTCAAATTCCTTGTATCGGTTATCCTTAAAATCCGAAACGCATTCCTCCGCGTAACGCCCCTCCGTCACCACGATGAGCTGCGAGAACTTCTTCCCGCGTATCATGCGCTGCCGGATGTAGATCTTCCACAGGCATCTGGAAAAATACTCCGTGATGACCGCCACGCCCAAGAACACCAGGATGACCTGCCTGGAATAGATCTCCGACTGTTTGGTCGCCCACAGGTAAACCGTGATGACCGCAAACACCGTTACGCAATGGAAAATGACGGCCTTCAGCTCCTGCACGCGGTTCCTGCGCAGGATCCCGGTATACGGCTCCGCCAGGAACACGATGCAGATATCGATCAGCAGCAGGATCACCGCAAGGCGGCTGTAATATTCCGCGATCTGCGACCACCTGCCCAGCCTCCCAAGCCGGATCATCCTGGAAAGGTAAAAGCTGACCTCTAGGCAGATCAGATCCAGGATCAAAAAATCCAGGTGCTTCACCCAGCTTTTTTTCTCTTTTCGATACATAATTTTTTGTCCTCAACGTAAGATATCTTAAATTTTCTTAATGATTGCCTGTATGTTTCCGTATGTACAGCCAGCTTTCCGCATAATCCTTCCGCTGCCGCCCGTCCATCTCGATGTACTTGGAATAGGTCAGCCGCGGGGAGACCATCTGAACCCCGCTGCATTTATGGCAAAACAATTGCTTTCTCCTGGACACGGCTGTCATGCCGCCGCACTCCGGGCAGATAAATACTTTCATCATATCTTTTCTTCTCTCATCCATTTTCCTGCCGCACGGACTTATTTTACTATATTACCATTAAATTGGGAAAAGGGCTAGGGCTTTATAGAATAATTACATTTCTTTAAGGAAAAATTCACATTATAATAAGGGTCGCCTTCTTTTAAGAGTTCGATCCACCTGCTCCGGAAAAACTCGATCTCCTCGCCAAACCGCCGCACTTTCTCCTTCGTGTCCTCGGTCCCGCGCGATTTTGACTCGTAATGGTACGCCTCCACGAAGGGATCGTATGCCACCAGATACCCTTCCCGCCCGACGCGCAGGCAGAAATCCACATCGTTGAACGCCACCGCCAGCTTTTCTTCCAGTCCGCCCACCGCCGTGAACGCCTCCCGCGAGACCATCATGCAGGCCGCCGTCACCGCGCTGTAATCGAGCTGCAGCGCGGCCTTATGGAAATATCCCTCCTGTCCGCGCCTAAGCCCCGGGAACATATTGGCCGCGATGCCGTCGATGCCCACGACGATCCCGGCGTGCTGCACCGTATCGTCCGGGTAGTAAAGCCGCGCGCCCACGATCCCGACCTCCGGCCGCTGGCAGAATCCCAGCATCTCCTCGATCCAGTCCTTCGTGATGATCTCGATGTCATTGTTCAGCAGGATAAAATATTCCCCGCTGGCATAAGACGCCCCAAAATTATTGATGGCGGAATAATTGAAGCCGCCTTCCCAGACGACAACCCGGACAGGCTGCCCGCCCGGAAGCGTCCCCTCCATGCCGGACGTCATTTCCGCGCCGGACGTTCCGTCCGCGTCAGGCTTCCCTTCCGCGCCGGACGCCCCTTCCATGCCGGACGCCGTTTCCGCGCCGGACGTCCCTCCCGCGCCGATCAGCTCCCTGTAATAAGCGAACGTCTCCGGCTCGCTGCTGTTATTCTCAATAATGACGATCTCGTAATTCCGGTAGCTGGACGCCTGGATGGACGCGATGCAGCGGCGCAGCGTCTCCACCTGGTCCTTGTTCGGGATCAGGACCGTGACGAGCGGCTCGCCCTGAACCGCGTACTTTACCCGGTAGAAACCCAGATGCGGGAGCATCCGGACTTCCCCTTCCTGCCCCATCCGCGCCAGATGCTCCTCGACCGCCCGCTTCCCAGCGTCGTAAGCGTACATCTTGCTGAACGGATTGTCCGCCGTGGAATTGCCGTGTACCCGCCAATGGTAGAGAACCTTCGGGACGTGCGCGATCTTCTTCGCCGTCTCCGCGCAGCGCAGGATGAGATCGTGATCCTGCGCGCCGTCAAATCCCGGCCGGAATCCGCCCGTCGCCTCCCAGACCCGGCGGCTCACGCAGAAGAAATGCGTGACGTAATTGTTTGAACGCAGCAGGTCAAGATTAAAATCCGGCTTGAAATGGGGATTTTGGTACCGCAGGCCGCGGCGCGTCTCTTCCACCTGATCCTCGTCCGAATAAACGGCCTCCGCTTCCGGCTCGCGGTTGATCCGGACGACGACCTCATACAGAGCGTCCGGCGCAAGCAGGTCGTCGTGATCCAAAAAACCGATCCAATCCCCCGACGCCATCCCGGCCCCGGCGTTGGCATTTTCCGCGATCCCCCTGTTTTCCCCCAGGCGCCGATATGAGATGCGCGTCTCCCCATGCTCCTTACAATACGCCAAAACCACCCCTGACAATTCATCCGAAGGGGTGGCGTCCGCTAAGCATAACTGCCATTTTCCATACGACTGCGCCCGGACCGAATCCATCATCTCCCTTAGATACTGCTCCGGGGTCTTATAGCACGGCACGACGATGCTGACAAGCGGCTGGCAGGCGAATTTCCCCGCCTGCCCCTTCTGCCGCGCAAGCTCCTCGCCGCTTGCCTTATGGCGCTCAAGCCAGGGACCGTAAGGCACGTCCTCCGGCTCCATCTTGTCGCGGAGCCTGTTAAAGAACGCCTTCCAGCCGTAATGCCTGAAATATCTGATTCCTTTTCCAATGCGGTATGGTGTGATCTTCATATTCCTTCCCTTTTGGCATAGGTTGCCCAAACGCCATTTTTTTATGCCCTACTTAGACGCCGCCTTTTCCTTGGAATAAGCGGAATAAGCCCTGCCCACCTCCGTCTTGACATAGGAGCGGATCTTGTAATAATACGTCTTCCCGGCCTTGACGCCCGTGTCTGTCCACGTCACCGTCTGATTCTTGCTTATGGTTTTTATCTTCTTATATTTCCCTTTCTTGGAATCCGCACGGTAGATATAATAGCCGCTCGCCTTTTTGTCGCGCTTCCAGCTAAGCGCCACTTTCTTCTTCCCGGAAAATTTTGCTTTTTTCAAGCTCGCCCGCGCCATCACGGGTTCCGCCGTCCGTTCCTTGGTATAAGCGGAATAATACGTCTTGCCGCCGATCTTCTTGTAGCTGCGGATCTTGTACGAATACCGATGGCCCGGCTGCACGGACGTGTCCTCGTACTCCTTCACGTCCTTTCCCTTAACCGTCTGGATGCAGGAATATTTTCCCGTGTCCGTCCTGCGGTAAATCTTGTAGCCGTCCACGGCCCGCTTCGCCCATGTGAGCGACACGGACGTGTAGCCGCCGATCTCCAAAGACTTCCAGGACGTCTTGGGAACGGCGTAATCCACGCTCCGCTCGGCGGAGTAGGCAGAGTACTGATTCCCGCTTTTCAGCTTCAAGTACGCCCTCACCTTGTAATAATACGTCTTGCCCGGCACGATCGCATTGTCCGTATACGTCAGCTTGTCCGCCCCGGTAATGGTCTTGATCTTCGCAAAGCTCCCGTTCTCCCCTTCCTTGCGGTAGATCTGGTAGCCGTACGCGCCCGCGACCTTTTTCCAGGAGAGCGCCGCGGACGTCTCGCCGCTCTTTTCCGCCGTTAAGGACGGCTTGCCCAGCTTGTCGCCCGGCTTCGCGCACGCGGACGAGGGCATATCGCCGTATACCGGGACTTTGAACACGAACGGGTTGCCCAGCGCGCCCATCAGGGCGTAGCTGTTCTTCACGCTCTTCCCTTCGCTTTCCGCAGCCGAAAGGTTCTGCATATACTGATGCCAGTAAAGGCCGCTGTAAGACGCGTCCACGTCGAATTTCTGCAGGTAGAGCGTATCCTGCCCTTTCTGGATATAATCCGCAGAAACCGATTCCGCCCCGCCGGAAAGCGACTTATACCTGGTGTTCCAGCCTTTTTCCTTCGCCGCCTTCAGCCCGTTCGTGATAACGTCCGCGCCCACCCCGGTCGCTTCCCGGTTAAAGTAATTGTAATAGCCCTCGTATCCCGGCTCTTTTCCGGAGATCAGCGCGGACGTCCCTTTCACGCCCTGCTCCTGCCGCACGCGGCTCGCCAGAAAATACGGGCTTACGTTCAGTTCCTTCCCGATCTTTAAAAACGCCTGCGCGTAGGTGATCCCGCCGCCCGAGCCGTCTTCCAGCTTCTTGCCGCCCATGAACGTGCCGCTCAAGATCTTTTCCACGCCCGCTTCCGTATGGTAAGCGCTGTTATAAGTAAGCTGCTCGAACTGGAACACCGCGTCCTCGTTCAGGAAATTCCTCGGGTCGAGGTAATATTTCACGATCGCCTCCGACGCCTGCACCCAGCTCGTCCCGTTCTTGATCGTGAACGTCCCGGCCTTGCCGTCGTAATCCCCCGCCGCCGTGGATTTCCACGTCACCGGGGAGCTGAGCTCCACCAGATTCCTCGCGTCCGCCATCTCGTTCTGCAGCACGTCGGCCCACTGTAAGCCCGTCTCCATCGGCACGAACGTCCATGCCGGATGCGCCGCGATAAGCTTCTTTAAGGAAGCGCGGTAGCTGGACGGGAACGCGTTCAAATCCGTCTTCCCGGAGGCCGCGCGCGTATAGGCGGATATCGTCGCGGCCCGTTCCAGATATTCCCCTTTCCACGCTCCCAGCCGGGCGTCCTGCGTCACGAAATCCTCTTCGCGGACATAGCCGCAAGACTCGACGCCGTCCCTTGCGAACCATGCGAGGAACCACAGGCCGCCGTCCTGGATGGACGCCTCGGAAATCCGCGCCTGATAGCCGCTCGGCAAAACGCAGGCCGTCTCCGCCTGCTCCGAGGGGCTTTTCCGCACCGCGATCCCCTGGCTGCCCGTCAGCGCGCCGTACAGGCCATGTTCCGCCGCCAGTTCCTGAAATGCCGCCTCAGCCGCCTGGAACGCGGCTTCCTGCGTTTCGCTGGCCTTCGTTCCTTTGTCCTGCGCCTCATTCGCTTTCGCGTCTTCTGACGCTTCGCTTGCCTTCGTTCCTTTGTCCTGCGCCTCATTCGCTTTCGCGTCTTCTGACGCTTCGCTTGCTTTCGTATCTTCCTGCGCCGCTTCCGCTCCTATGCGGTCCAGTGCCGCGCGCTCTTCCATCTTGGAAAGGGGGAGTCCTGCCTGGCTCGCATCGGCCAGCCCGCCGTTTCCGGAAAAATTCCCCGCCAGCAAAGCCGCCGCCAGCAGGGCCGCGGCCCCCGCCTTTCTTTTTCTTCCGTTCACTTTCCTACTCTCCTCCTTCCGTTGCTGCCTCCTCAAAGACGACCGCACTCTCTTCGCCCCGGCCGGACACGTTCCCGACCTTTCCGGTCGCCGCCACTTTATAATAATATGAGGTATCCAGGCCGGACGCCGTGTCCGTATAGGCGGACGAGCCGGCACCGGACAAGGACGCAACGACTTCATAGCTGCCGTTTTCCGTCGCGCTCCGCAAGATCTCATATCCGGCTGCGCCGTCCACCTGCTTCCAGGAAAGGCGCACCTGCCCGTCCTCGTTGCGCTCCGCCTTTACGTCCTGCGGCGCGCCGAGCGCCCATTTTTCCACGCCCTTCGGATAGCTTCCGTACCCGACGTATTTTCCATCCCGGATCGCGCGCACCTTGTAATAATAGCGTTCCCCGGCGTAGACCCCGGTATCTGTGTAGGATGTCGTGTCCGCGCCCTCCAAGTCCGCGATCTTCGCATACGTCCCGTTCAATTCTGTGCTGCGCACGACCTGATACCCGTTCGCCCCGGCCGCCTTCGCCCAACTGATCTTCACGCCTTTTCCCTGCACCTGCATGGACGTGATCTGGACTTTCGCCAGGTTCACCGCCGAAACCGCCCTGGAATTTCCGCTGTACTGCTTCACGCCTTTCTTATCCACGACAAGCTCCACCGCATAGAAGAACTTTTTCCCGGCGGTCGCCGTGGTGTCGGTATAAGTTACGGTATCCGCGCCTTTCAGCTCCGCGAGCTGCGTATACTTCCCGTTTTTCTCCGTGCTGCGCTTGATCCGGTACGCGTACGCGTTGGCGCGCTTTTTCCACTTGATCTCCATGCTCCCGCTCTTTTTCGACCTTACGTACAAAAGATACGTCCGCTTGAGCGTGCTTCCGCTGGCCGGCTTGCTGTAGCTGCTGCACCCGTTCTTCTCGGAAGTCCGGTTCATCGCCTGCACCTTGTAATAATAAGCCTGCCCGACTTCCAGCCCCTCGTCGATGTAGCTGTTCGCCCCTTTCACCGTGGCGACGGTCTGGTACGGCCCTTTCTCCAGAAGGCTCCTGCGGATGCGGTATCCGTACGCCCCTTCTACCTTCTTCCATTTTATCTTCAGCGACGTATATGTATTGGACGAGATCTGGGAAATCTTCGTGCCTTTTATCGCCCATCCCGAGACGGCCTTGGAATATGCGCTGTAGCCGTTCCCGTCCCCGCCCCGGACGCGCAGCTTATAAAAATAAACCGTCTGCGTATCGATCTTTCCGTCTATGTATGATTTCGCGTCCTGCGCGCTAAATTCCGCGATCTTCTTGAAATTGCTGTTTGTCTGGCTGCGGTACAGCACGTACTTCGACGCGTTGTCCACCGCCTTCCAGGAAATCTTCAGCTTCCCGCCCGCCTTGGAAAGGACGGATGAGATCTGCGGCTTTGCGAGCGTCTGCCCTTTGTAGGCGTTTGAATATTCCGACTTCTTCCCGTCTGAATAAACGGCGCGCGCCTTATAATAATAGGCCTTCCCTTCCTCCAGGCCCGCGTCGTCATACGTGCAGCCCTTTACATCCGCGATCTTGGCATATTCCCCGTCCTCCGAGGCGCTGCGGCACAATTCGTAGGAAACGGCGTCCTTCACCGCGTCCCACCCGATCCGCAGCTTCTTGCTGCCGCGGGACTGCGCGCCCGTGATCGTCGGGGTATCCCCCTTCATGTGCAGGCCGTAATATTCCGCGATCCCGTTCGCGTCCGCATATCCCAGATTCCGCAGCTTCTCGCTCGAATTTAAGAAGCCTGTCACATCCTGGATATTGCTGACGAACGCATGCTCGATCAGGATCGCCGGGAAGCCCGCCAGCTTGCTCCGCCTTATGACCGCTAAGTAATCCGCGAGCGACCCGTCCGGGTACGTGGTGTGGTCTTCCGAATTGCGGATCAATTTCCCGCCCGCCCACAGCGGAAGCCCCAGGGCCGCAAGTTTCTGGCAGACGGCGGTCGCAAGCCCGCCAGCTTCCGCGCCGATATCGCTCCTGTAATTGCTGTTCGGGTAATAAACGCCGACGCCCCGCGCGCCGGAAGAGGGGCTGGCGTTCAAGTGGAAGCTGACGAACACGTCCGCTCCCTTGCCCGCCGCAAATTCCACCCTCCTGGCGTTGCAGGTCCCCGCGTCCACGCTGCCGCCGCCGTTCGCGCACGCCTGCGCCTCTCTTGTCATATATACGGTAACGCCGTCATATCTTTGCAGCTGCTCCCTGCAATAAAGCGCGATCGACAAGACCAGATCCTGCTCCCTGCACCCGTTGTAGGCCGCTCCCGTATGCGTGTTGTCATGCCCCGGGTCCAGCACGACCACAAGGTTCTTCGCCCCGCGCGTGAACGGGTCCGCGATCGTGGACGGGACAGCCGCCCGCCCATTTCCCAGGACGTCTTCCAACGTGTTCTCGGAAACGGCGTTCCCGTTCTCGTCCACCGTCACGACGTTCGCTTCCACTTCCGGCAAAGCCTCGTCCACCAGCAGCTCGTCCGGCTCCGACGGTGCCTGCATGTTCACGCCGTAAGACACCTGCATATCGAGATCCTGCAGCCTTACCTGATAGGCCTCCCCGCCCTTCTGGTAGGAAACGCCCTGCAGTTCGTACACCCCCGCCTGGCTCTCCGATTCATAAGAGATCTCAAAGCTGGCCATATTCCCGGCAATCGCCTGCGCCTCCGCCGAAAATTCCCGGCCCGACGCCATATTGCGGTATTGGAGCGACGCCGCCTCCAGCGCGCTTCCCTCCGCGTCCAGGCTCACGACGATCCGCTGGACGCCCGGCGCCTGGATCTGGTCGCTCTCCTGCATGATAAAATTCAAGACGCCCGCCTTCGGCCCTTCCTGCGCCTGCGCTTCTAATTCCTGCCCGCCTTGCGCCTGCCGATCCAACTCCCGCGCTCCTGTCTCCTGTCCTTCCTGCGATCCCTGCGCTTCCGACACCTGCTCCTGCGCGCCGGATTCCTGTTCTTCTCCCTGCGCTTCCAATGCCTGCGCTTCTAATTCCTGCCCGCCTTGCGCCTGCCGATCCAACTCCCGCGCTCCTGTCTCCTGTTCTCCTTGTGATCCCTGCGCTTCCTGCGCCTGGATCCCCTGCGCCTGCAGGTCCGCTCCCACGCATGAGACTGCCACGCAGATCGCTACGATGGCCGCAGCCGCCCGTTTTTGCCATTTCATCTGATGCACGCTCCATTCTTTATCACGATAAATCGCTTTTTCTCCCCAGCAGTTCCTTTTATCCTACCACATTTTTTTTGCGAGTACAAGTTCCCGGCCCGCAACTTACAAAAACTTACAAAATTGTTACAGTTCGCTAATTGACCAGCGAACTGTACCTCTGTTCCGGCTTCCTGCCACGGGATCCGCCCGTCACACGAAAAATCGTTCCCGATGGAAGGCTGTACGAGGACGTGGCGACTGCCACGGGATCCGCCCGTCACACGAAAAAAGCACGGGAAGCTCTCCCATGCCTTTCAATCGGTTCCTGCGCCTCATCCGCTTATTCGTCCTTGGTCACGATGCAATTCTTACCGTTCTTTTTCCCGATATAAAGCCTTCGGTCCGCCTGCCGTATCAGCTCGTCGACGTCCCCCGCAGAGCAGTCGGTGCATTCCGATATGCCAAACGTCAGCGTCACCGAAATCCGTTCCCCGGCCGCCGTGATATCCGCTTCCCGCAGCCGCCGCCGCACCTGGTCGGCCACCTGCAGCGCATAGGAGAGATCCCCGAACACGAGCATCAAAAATTCCTCCCCGCCCCAGCGGCTGACATGATCCGCCGAGCCGACCGCCGACCGCAAGCTGTCCGCGACGAGCCTTAGCGCCTCGTCCCCCTGCTCGTGGCCGTATGTGTCGTTGATCTTCTTAAAATCGTCAATGTCGCTCATGATCACGCAGTAATCCCTGCGGTTTAAGTTTTTCCAGATATCCAGCATGCTCCTGCGGTTCCGGAGCCTCGTCAGGCTGTCGTAATTCGCAAGAAATCTCAGATTCTCCGTCTGCCGCCCCAATTCCTTCTGCCTCGCGTCCAGCTCCCGGATGAACAGGGAGGAAAACACGATGGCCAGGCCGAAGCATATGACGTTGTTGATAAAAGAAACCGCCGAATCCGTCCCCGCCGTATACACATAGATCGGCAGCCTGGCATAGACGTAACGGCGCACGGTCAGGGTGCATATGCAGTTGATCAGCGTATACGCCGCCAGCGTCCACCTCGGATAAGCGTTTTCCTCCGTCATATGCGCCATGTAAAAAAGCACGGGGATCATGGCCGGATTGTACAGGCCAAACCCATACGTCCAGCCCAACAGGACGCTCGCCGCCAACGGCTGGAAGCAGCTCACGAAATAAATGACGCTGATCCCCCAAAAATAGCCGCGCCCCTTCTTTCTCACGAAATAAGCGACAAAAAACTCCAACGCGATCGCCGCCAGATTGACCGCCATGAGCGGATAACACGGCAATGCCAGGCAGATGCACGCCACAACCGCGTGTTCTGCGATCAGTGCTCCCGCAAAGATCGCCAGCCTCTCGCTGCCTGTCATCCTTTTCTCGCTCTTTATGATCGAAACCGCCCGTTTCCCGATATCCGCCATCTCAACCTTACCTCGACATCCGGCGCGCCGTCCCGGCCGCGCCACAGCTCTTATTCCATTATACGCCATTTTCATGCATTGTGCAATCTTTTGACGATAAAAACAATGGAACGGAACCGTCACAAAACGGCCGGCCAGAAAACTCTGGCCGGCCGCCGCCTTATACCCCGGTCTTCGCCCGGATCGCCGCGCTTAGATCCTTCACCGTCTGGGAAGGCGTATAAGCCTCGTTCGCATACAGGAACTGATGCAGTTGGACGACATTGCTCTCCAGATCGACGGGAGCCACGATATATCCCATGCTCGCGATGCTCTCTTTCTCGAACGGGAAGCCCGCATTCTCGCCCATGCTGTAAGCAGCCGCGTCTTTCGCAAGCCCGAGCAGCTCCGTCGCGCTAAGGCTCGTGGAGATCTGCGGCAGGATCTCGTCCAGCAGATTGTTCAGCGTCAGGAGATCGCACTGCTTCGCCTTCTCGAACATCTTCATGACTACCGTCCGCTGGCGCTCCGTCCGCTTGTAATCCCAGCCTTCCGTATAACGGATCCTCGAATACGCCGTCGCCTGCACGCCGTCCACATGGACGCCCGTCCCAGCCGACACATGGCCGCTGCCATGGCCCGTGATCTGGTTGGTCGTGTCGATGTAATCGTTCATATAGCCGACCTCGTCCTCCGTAATGTCCAGCTCGATGCCTCCCAGCAGGTCAATGGCCTCCACCAGGGAACTGAAGTCCACGCTGACATAATCCGTGATCGTCAGGTCCAGGTTCTTATTGAGCATCTCGATCGCCTGCTTCGGCCCGCCGTTGGCATATGCCGAATTTGCCTTGTGGAAGCTGCCTTCCCCGATGTCAAGGTACGTGTCGCGGTACACGGACACCATCTTGACCTCGCTCGTCTCGCGGTTGATGCTCGCGATCATGATCGCGTCGCTGTTCCCGCTCTCAAAATTCCCGGTGGAACGGTTGTCCAGCCCGAAGACCGCGATGCTCAAATACCCCTTCATCGCCTCTTCCGTCTCCGGCGTCAAGTCGTTGACCTTCACGTCCTTTTCGCTGATCAGCACCTGCCCCATCCTGTCATACTTGCTCCACAAAAACGCGACCGCGCCAAAAACCAGCACCAGGAATACCGCCGTGACCGTCAGGATCACTTTTCTCCTCTGGCGCCGCCTCCTGCTGAGCCGCCTTTTCTTTCCTCCGGCGTTCCTTCCCCTTGCCTGGCCTCGTGTATCTCTCTCCATTTTCCGTCCTCCTTATCAAGCCCTGCGTAACTTCATTCCGGATCCCAGACCCGGCCTTGCCCTTTCCGATCCATGCAGACGTCCCGGAACAGCCGGCGCGCTCCCGCCCGGCCCGAGACGCCCCCCGCGCGTCATGCTAAAACGACCATTCCCAAAATATTGCCGCCCTGCTCGCGCACCAGATTGATCTCGTTGGATATCTCGTCGTAAATGGACTTGTTCTTCTGTTCCACGAACAAAATATTGCCGACTTCGATCCCGTTTTTCAGGGAAGCCGCGTCGTAGAACATATTCACTCCTTCTTTCACCTGCACGCCCTGCGCGGACAGTTCTTTCTTCATCCGGCCCAGGATATCCTTGTCCAGGCCATCGTACTCGCTGCCCGTCAGGTAAACGCAGTCAAGCCCCTGCTGATTGCAGGAAACCGCCGCGTTGGCGCAGGCCACCTTCACCTGCTGGTCCAGCGTCAGCTTTTTCTTCCGCCTGTTCTTGATGGCCAAAAGCTTGTCGTCGATCACGGGCAGGAAGCGTTTCCGCCCCGCAGGCGTCTCCACCTCCCCGATCAGGCGCACGCCGTAAAGGCTGCGGATCTCCTCCGCATTCTGCAGCTTCGCCGTAAAGATGATCCTGCACGCGATCCACGCGCATACCAGGAAAATGCCTACGAACGCGCCCAGGATCAGATATTTCAGGCTGAATCCCGGCGCTTCTTCCTCCTCTTCCTCTTTTTCCCCGATCTCCTTGGCGAGATCTTCCTCATAAATGCTGAGCTGCTGCGGCGTCATCGCGGATTTCGCGTTCGTCAGCTGCGTGTCTAAGGACGCGATCGTGTTGATGATCGTCGTCTTCCGTTCGAGCAGCGAAGTATCGACGACGGTATTCTTGTACCCTTCCAGCTCCTTGAGCGTATGCGAGCCGATCGTCTGCAGCTCCGGCTCCTTCTCGCTGACCAGCGTGCGGATGGCGTCCGCGATCGTGTCCAGCTTGTCCTCTTTCGGATAAGTGATCCAGATCGTCATGGTGGACCCGGTCTGCTCCACGCTGCAAAGCTCGCTGAACTCCTCCGACTCAATGGAAAGCCCGGCCATCTCGATCACCTTCTGGCTCACTTCCCCGCTCTTGATATAATTCGCGTACATCGCCATGATGTCGTTCGTATAGTCATGCTTGCTGTCCTTCGTATAGTTGATGACATAATCGGAATCCACATAATACTGCAGGCCGACGACTGGTTTCTTATACGGATCCACCTGCATGATTGCAGCCGTATCGAGGTATTTCTCATATCCTTCCTTGCGGGCCGCGACCTCGACCGCGTCCGCGATCTTCCTCGCGTCCTCTTCCTCCAGCTCGCCCCGCTCAAATTCGACGTCCACGTTCTGCTGCGCGTCGTACGACCTGACATCCAGGAAGTAGCGCATCCCGCTGACCAGTATCGCGAACAAGATCCCGAAGCAGATCATCTGCCGCCAGCCGAATATGACGCCCCAGAATAAATCCTTCAAATTGATCTCCCGTTCCATTCTTTCTTGTGTCTCCATTTCATTTCCTCCTCATTTCATTCCCGCAGGCAACGGGCCGATCCGCGCCTGCATATGGGCAATCCCTGCCCCGGCCCGATCCGGGATCCCGTGGACGCATCCGCTTGCCCGCATGGGCTGCCGGATCCCAAAAACATATAATACATCATAAGTTAAAATCCCGCCGCTGTCAATTACTAATCTCTGGATTCTGCCCCGGCGGGGAAAAAGGCGTTACCGCTCCGGCGGACTGTAACAAAAAGGCTGCCGCAATAAGGAAAAAGCCTGCAAAATACGGCATTCCGTCCCGATCAATGCTCCAATATCTTGCACTTATGCTCCTTAGTGCGACAGCCCCCGGGAACCGCGTCCCTCCTTAAATGGAACACATGACGATCTTATCCATGTCCCGTATGAACTGAAGCCGCATCTGCTCTTCTTTCACCATCATCTTCAGCTCGTCGATCTCCACGCAGACGCCCGGGTACACATGTCCGATCACCTTGACGCACCCGCCCCGCGCGCGCTCCATCTGATCCTCCAGCTTCTCAAGCTCCGCCATGTCCGCCGCAAGCAGCGCGGAATCCCGGATCTTCACACGCAACAGATCCGTCTTCCTGGGGTCGTTCTTCGCGTCTTTTAAGATCTCAAGCCCTTCTTCGATCTTCTCGAGGTTCGCCTGCTCCACCACGATCTTATTCTTCAGGATGGAGATCCGGCGCACCACCGACAGGCCGTTGCCGATCCGGACGTGCGTCCGGACTTCCCCGTCGCTGCCCAAGGTGTCCACGACGATCCCCTGGATCGCCCCGACTTCCCCTCCGACGATGCTCGCCTTCTTCCCATCCAGCAGGATGTTCTCCCCGCAGGATACCTGGCAGTTCAGGAACACGTCCGCCTGGATAGAGCCGTTCGCCTGCACTCTGGAATATTCAAAAAACTTCGCGGAAATATTGCCCTTCGATGTGATGCTCGCCTTTGACGCGCCCATCACGCCGCTCCGGAGCACGATGTCCTTGCCCGCCTCGATCTTGGCGCCTTCCACGATCCCGTCCACCGTGACCGTCCCGGTCGCCTTCACCGTCACGCCCGTACATACGCCGCCATGCACAATGACGTCGCCGCGGAAATCGATGTTGCCGATGGACAGATCCACATTGCCGTTGATCTCATATACCGGAAGGATCGTGATGCGCTCGTTCTGCTGCTCGATCTTGCCGTCGATGAGCGAGACGTAGGTCAGCCCGTCCTCGGAACGCCGAAAGCCCTTGCCGCGCAGCGGAGCCTGATCCCTCCCGCGCTTCCCCAAAAGCGGCTTTCCCTTCACGTCCATGCCGTCTTTCCCCGGGATCGCCCTATGGTATTGCGCGATCTCCTGGTCCTTGACGACAGTCTCCACCATCTTGATGCTCCAATAATCCACTGTCCCGTCCGGGCGGACTTTCGGCTTCTTGCTGAAATTCGTGTCAAATTTATATTCGTAATAGCCGTCCACGCCATCCACAGGCGCGTCCCCCTGCGCGACGACATACTCGCGGTCGTACAGCTCCTCCGTGAGGACCTCCTTGATCTTATCCTTGTCAATCCCATGAACCACGCCGCTGTTCGCCAGCGCGTTCATCACGTCCCGTTCTGAGTATCCCCCCTCCTGGGGCTGCGGAAGGTACAGATATACTTTCATGTTGTCATAGCTGACTCTCACTTGCGGGGCCGTCTGAAATAAAGCGTCCATAAAATCCCCCCTTGCTATCTTGATCTGCCCGCCGTCCCGGCAGGGGCGGGCGGGCAAGATATGCCTTTCTGTATCTTGCCAAAAAAATATATCTGTATTTTAACAAATTTCCCCTTTTATTTCAACCTTTTTCCAAGATTTTCTAACGATTCCGGGTAACAGTCCGGCCTTCGGCCTCACAGTTACGGAATCCGGCTCATTTCAAATTTGCCTTCGCAAAGAGCCGGATTCCCATTCGGCAAAGTTTGCACGTTCTTACGGACTTTGCAGCAAGCGCAAAGTCCTGGGCTGCCCTGTTACAGCTTCCCTTCCATTTGGCGCAGCCGCTCTTCCACCTGCCCCATCATCTGCTCGTATTTTTCCAGCTTCTCTTTTTCTTCCCGCACCTTTGCCTCCGGGGCCTTTCCGAGGAATTTCTCATTGGAAAGCATCCCGCGGGAACGGGCAAGCTCCTTCGTTAAGCGGGCCTTCTCCTTCTGCAGGCGCTCCCGCTCCTTCTCGAAATCCACGAGGTCTTCCAACGGCAGGTAAACGACCGCCCCCGGGATCACGACGGAAACGGCGTCTTCCCCGATCCCGGCCCTGTCACGCTGCACATGAACCTCGCTCGCCCCGGCCAGCGCGGCGTAAGCGCCCTTCATATCGCGGAAGGTGTCCTGCAGCTTCTCGTCCTCCGTCACAAGGAATACGTGCGCCTTCCTGCTCGGCGGCACGTCCATGTCCGCCCGCGTATTGCGGACGCCCCGCACCAAGTCCTTCACATGGCCCATCGCCTCTTCCGCCTCCGGGAAATTCCAGTCCGTGCGGTATTCCGGCCACTGTGAGCGCATGATCGTCTCTTCCTCGTCCTGCAGCGTGCAGAAGATCTCCTCCGTGATGAACGGCATATACGGATGCAGCAGCTTCAGCGCCTGGATCAGGACCGTCTTTAACGTCCACATCGCCACCTTCGCCGCTTCCGGGTCTTTTTCCTTCTGGAACGTGCGCGTCTTGGCGACCTCAATGTACCAGTCGCAAAACTCGTCCCAGATAAAATCGTACACCTTCTGCACGGCGATGCCCAGCTCGAACTTATCCATGTTCTCCGTGACGTCCGCCGCGAGCGTGTTCACTTTGGACAAGATCCACTTGTCCTCTTCCGCGAGCGCGGAAAGCTGCGGCTCCTTTAACTCCTCATCCCCGATATTCATCAGGATGAAACGCGACGCGTTCCACACCTTGTTCGCAAAATTCCTGGACGCCTCCACGCGTTCCCAATAGAAACGCATATCGTTCCCGGGCGCGTTCCCCGTGATCAGGGTCAGGCGCAGCGCGTCCGCGCCGTACTTGTCGATCACCTCCAGCGGGTCGATGCCGTTCCCCAAAGACTTGCTCATCTTCCGCCCCTGGGAATCGCGCACCAGGCCGTGGAACAGCACCGTGGAGAATGGGCGTTCCCCCATATGCTCGTATCCGGAAAAGATCATGCGGATGACCCAGAAGAAAATGATGTCGTATCCCGTCACAAGCACGTCGTTCGGATAGAAATAATCCAGGTCTTCCGTCTTTTCCGGCCATCCCAGCGTCGAGAACGGCCAAAGCGCGGAGGAAAACCAGGTGTCCAGCGTATCCTCGTCCTGCGTCATATGCGCGCAGCCGCATTTCGGGCATTTCCCCGGGTTCTCCCGCGCGACGACCAGCTCGCCGCATTCTTCGCAATAATAAGCCGGGATCCGGTGTCCCCACCAGAGCTGCCTGGAAATGCACCAGTCGCGGATATTGTCCGTCCAGTTAAAATACGTCTTCTCCATGCGCTCCGGCAGCAGCTTGATCTCGCCGTCCTTCACCGCCTTTACCGCGGGCTTGATCAGCTCGTCCATCTTGACGAACCACTGCTGCTTGATCATCGGCTCCACCGTCGTCTTGCATCGGTCGTGCGTCCCCACGTTATGGGAATGCGGCGTCACTTTCACGAGAAGCCCCTGCTCCTCTAATTCCTCCACGATCCGCTTCCGGGCCTCGTAACGGTCCATGCCCGCATACTTCCCGCCGTTCTCATTGATGGTGGCGTCGTCATTCAGCACATTGATCTCCTGCAGGCCATGGCGTTTCCCCACCTCGAAGTCGTTCGGGTCGTGCGCCGGGGTGATCTTCACGCAGCCCGTCCCAAAGTCCTTATCAACGTAGCGATCCGCCACGACCGGGATCTCGCGCCCGACCAGCGGCAAGATCAGCGTCTTGCCGATCACATCCTGATAACGCTCATCCTCCGGGTTGACCGCGACCGCCGTGTCGCCCAAAAGCGTCTCCGGCCTGGTCGTCGCGATCTCCACAAAACGCCCTTCCTCGCCCTTCACCGGGTAATTGATATGCCAGAAGAAGCCGTCCTGCTCCTCATGCTCCACCTCCGCGTCGGAAATGGACGTCTTGCAGACCGGACACCAGTTGACGATCCGGGAGCCTTTGTAGATCAGCCCTTTCTCATATAACTTAATGAACACTTCCTGCACGGCGTTCGAGCATCCCTCGTCCATCGTGAAACGTTCTCTGTCCCAATCCGCGGAAGAGCCGAGCTTCTTCAACTGGCGGATAATGCGCCCGCCGTACTCCTCGCGCCACTCCCAGGCCTTCTCCAAAAACCCTTCGCGCCCTAAATCCTGCTTGTCGATCCCCTGCTCCTTCAAGGACTCAATGACCCGCACCTCCGTCGCGATGGACGCATGGTCGGTCCCGGGCTGCCAGAGGGCGTTGTACCCCTGCATCCTCTTATAACGGATCAGAATGTCCTGCATCGTATTGTCCAGGGCGTGGCCCATATGGAGCTGCCCCGTGATGTTCGGCGGGGGCATCACGATCGTAAACGGCTTCTTGCTCCTGTCCGCCTCGGCATGGAAATATTTGTTCTCTTCCCATTTCCGATACAGGCGGTCCTCGATCTCCTTCGGGTCATATGTCTTGCCTAATTCTTTTTTCATAACTTCTCCTCCCTAACCTGGCGCGTCGGCCAGCTCTTTCCTCTTGGCGAAATCTCCGTATCCATACGGGTTTTGCTAAAAGCCTGCCCCTCGCCCCTGCCGCTGTGGGGCAAGACGCAGGCGCATGGCACGCTATGTCAGATCTCTTCTTCCACCATGCTCTTGCTGCTGTAGAACAGGTCGTAGATGCATGGCACGACCACCAGCGTCATGAGTGTCCCGTAGATCATCCCCCCGATGGTGACGACCGCCATCGGACGTCCCATGTCCGATCCCATATCCGTCCCGAACGCCATCGTTGACATGGACAGGATCGTCGTCATCGCCGTCATCAGGATCGGGCGCAGGCGCGTCGTCCCGGCCGTCACGATCGCTTCCTTCTTCTCCATGCCGTCCCGGCGGAGCTGGTTGATGTAGTCCACCATGACGATCCCGTTATTTACAATGATTCCCATCAGCATGACGAATCCGATCATCGCGATCACGCTGATCTCGCTGCCCGTAAGGAACAGCGCCAGGAATCCGCCCGTCAAGGCCAGCGGCATCGTGAATAAGATGATAAACGGCGCCTTTAAGGACTGGAACTGCGCGACCATGATCAGGTAGACGAACGCGACCGCTAAGACCAGCATCAGAAACACCTGCTCCATCGCCTCGTTGATCGTCTCGTCCTCCCCGGCCATCTCAATGGAATACCCTTCCGGCAGGTCGTAAGATTTAAGCGCGTCGTCGACCGCGTCCCCGACCAGGCCGACGTTATGCCCGGACGCGATCCCGGCCGTCACCGTCATATAGCGTTCCTGCCCGTCGCGGGAGATCGAGGTAAGCCCCTCCCCCTCCTCAAACGACGCGATCTTGGAAAGCGCGACTTTCTTCTCCTTCCCGCTCTCCCGATCCGTATAAGAAAGCTTCATGCCCCTGATCGTCTCACGCGAGGCCTCGCTTTGGTCCACGCTCTCTAAATAGACGTCGTAATCCTTGATATCCGTGGAGATCGTCGCGTCGGACGTGTCGTCCTCCATTTTTTCCTGGATCGCCTGGAACACCTGCGCGACCGTCATGCCGTATTTCGCGGCCTTTTCCTTATCCACCGTGACCCGAAATTCCTTCTCGGCCTCTTCCATGCCGTCCGACACGTCCGCCGTCCCCTCGACGCCTTCCACGATCTTCGCCACGTCCTGCGCGATCCGTTCCAGCTTGTCAAGATCGCGTCCCTTGATCCGGACGGACAGCCCTTCGTCCATCAGCGCGCCCATGTCCATGACGGAGCTGTTCACATTGACTTCCCCGTCCAAATCCTTCGTCATGTTCTTGATCTTGCCCGCGATCTCGTCGTTGGTGAGCTTCTTGTCTTCTTTCAGGATCAGATATATGTTGATGCTGTTCCCGCCGCTGCCGCTCCCCATGGACATGACGCCGCTGCCGCCCGACATCGCGCCTATGCTCTCGACGTCGCCGATCGTCTGGATCTTCTCCGTCACCTCGTCGGCAAGCTTGCACGCGTCCGCAAAATCCGCGTCATCCGGCGGCACGACCTCCACCGACATCTGCGTGCTTTCCATCTCCGGCATGAACGCCGTCCCTTTCGAGACGGCCGCCTTGACGCTGGCCACGAGCAGAACCGCCGCAAACAGCAGGACCAGCGGCTTTACGCGGAGCAGCCCGCCCAGCGCCCTGCCGTACCCGTCCTGGAACTTGTCGAACCAGGGATGCCGGATCTCCTTTGTCTTGCGGAGCATCCGCGACCCCATCATCGGCACGAACGTCAGCGCGATCAAAAGGCTGGCGAGCAGCGCATATGCGATCGTAAGCCCCATGTCTACAAAGAGCTGGCGGGTGATCCCTTCCGTGAACACGATCGGCGCGAACACGCATACCGTCGTCAGCGTGGACGCCGTGATCGCGCCGCTTACCTGCCGCGCGCCCTCGACCGCCGCCTTTTTCGCGGAATATCCCTCGTTCCTCATGCGGTAGATATTCTCGATCACGACGATGGAATTGTCTACCAGCATCCCGATCCCGAGCGCAAGCCCGGACAGGGAGATCATATTGAGCGTGACGCCGCTGAAATACATCAAGACGACCGCGAAGATCACCGAGACCGGGATGGAGACGGCGATCACGAGCGTCGGCTTGATATCCTTCAAGAACAAAAGGAGGATCAAAATAGCCAAAATCGCGCCCACGATCATGTTGTTTAAGACAGAATCCACGATCATGTCTATGTAAATGCCCTGATCCATCAGGACCGAGACTTGCAGGTTCCCGTTCGCCTTCTTTAAGCTCTCGAACTTCTCATAGATCCGATCCGTCACATCCCCGGTGGAATAGCCCGTCTGCTTCTCGATGGAGAGCATCACGCCCGGCTTCCCGTTCAGCCTCGCATAAGAGTCCGCGGAATTGTCCACGACCGCGATATCCGCCACGTCGGACATATGCACGACGTCCACGCCGTCCATGCCGAGATCCATCAGGACCATGTCCCGGAGCGCGTCCACGCTGTCAACCGCGTCGCCCACGCGCACAAGATACTGCTCGCCCTCCTCCGTGACGTACCCGGCCGGCATGGAGAAATTCTGCGCCGTCAGGATGCCCTCTAACGTCTCCATCGTCAGGATATTGTTCAGATCCGACTCTTCATAGGCCTCTTCCTTCGACTCCTCAAAGGCCTCCTTCGACTCCTTGAGCTTCTCTTCCCCGCTCGCGAGCTGCGCGGACGCGCTCCCCATCTCCACGGAGGCCGCGAGCTGGCTCTCGTTCAGGGTCGCAAGCGTGTCGTTGATCGTGGACTTCCCTGCCGCGACGCTTTCAAGCCCGCTCTCGACCGCCGCGATCCCGCCGTTGATCTGAACCAGGCCCTGCTCCGCCTGGGTGATCGCGTCCGAAAGGTACGCCATCAGCTCCTCGTCCGAGGAATCTTCCTGGAACGCGCTTCCCTCCTGGGACGCGAGCGCGGACTTGATCTGCGCAAGGCCAGCCTCGACCTGCGCGAGCTGCTTTTCCAACTTCCTGGAATCCTGCTGCATCGCCTGCATCCCGGCGATCCCCTCGGCAAGCTTCGCCTTGCTGTCGATCAGCTCCGCCGCCTGCGCCTGCAGATCCTTTAGCGACGCGATCGCCTGCTCCGCCTGCGTCTTGGACTCCTGCAGCTCCGCCAGCTTGTTGTTCAGATCCGTCTCCGTCTGAAACAACTCGATCTTCTTGTCGTTCAATTCGTTCTCCGCGCTGCTGATGCGCCCGGCCGTCTCCTCCCGGCCGCTGCTCAGCTCCTCCTGTCCGCTGCTGATCTCGCTCTGCGCGGAATCCATCTCGCTCTGCGCGTCGGAAAATTTCTTGTCCAGCGACTCCTTGATCTTCCGGTTCACCGCGTCGATCTTATCCTGGCTCAGCGAGACCTGCACGGACTCCTCGATCAGCCCGACGCCGGATACCGACGCGACGCCCTCCACGCTCTCGATCTCCGGGATCAGATCGTCGTCCGCGTAATCGCTGACCTCAAGGCTATCCATCCCGTCCGCCTCGACAGCCGCGATCATGATCGGCATCATGTCCGGATTCAGCTTCATGATGATGGGATTCCCTACCTCGTCCGGCCAGAATCCCCGGATCTGGTCGAGGCTCTCGCGCATCTCCACCGTAGCCGAATCCATGTTGGCCGTCTGCTCAAATTCCAGGACGACCATGGACATATTATTAGAAGACGTGGAGCTGATATTCTTGATATTCGAGGTACTCGCCATCGCCGCCTCGATCGGCTGCGTGACCGTCTTCTCCACCTGTTCCGGGCTGGCGCCTGAATAAGTCGTGGCCACGACCGCGTACGGCAGATCCATGCTCGGCAAAAGGTCGGCGCTCATCTTGCTTAAAGAAACGGCGCCTAAGATCGCCACCAGGACGATCCCCACAAGCACGGTATAGGCTTTTTTCACACTAAATCTTGACAGCACGTTCTTGCCCTCCTGTATTTTTTCCATTCGCAACCATTATAATGATCTGCCGCGAAAAAAACAATGGAAAACCTGTTAAAAAATATAAAATTTCTCTAAAATCGCGCCGCCGCGCTTCCCCTCCCCATATTTTTCAAAAGAAAAAGTTGAAAAAAATCCAAAAAGTGCTACATTATTATTAGAGAAAATTTGAAGGAGGTTTTACCGAAATGAGCAGAGATATGCAAGGCTTCGGCATGATGATCAACAAACTGAAGAAAAACCCGAAAAAAATCGTATTCACGGAAGGGACGGACTCCCGCATCCTGGAAGCTACCTCGCGGCTTTTGGCCTCTAACTTCCTGACCCCGATCCTGATCGGTAACCAGGGCGAGGTGGAGCGGGCGGCGGAAGAATACGGCTACAACATCCGCGGCGCGCAGGTCATCGACCCGGAAAATTATGAGAATATCGAAGAAATGGTGGCGCTTTTCTGCGAGCTGCGCAAAAGCAAGAACGTGCAGCCCGAAGAAGCGCGCAAGATCTTAAAGCAGGGCAATTATTTCGGCACGATGCTGGTAAAGATGGGCGTCGCGGACTCCCTTTTGGGCGGCGCGACATACACGACCGCGGACACCATCCGCCCGGCGCTCCAGCTTATCAAAACGCGCCCGGGGCATAACATCGTATCCTCCTGCTTCATCCTTGTCCGCCCCTCCGCGACCGGGGAGAACGAAGTGCTTGCGATGGCCGACTGCGCCATCAACATCAAGCCTTCCGAGGATGAGCTGGCGGAGATCGCGATCGGCGCGGCGGAATGCGGGCAGATCTTCGGCATTGATCCGAAAGTCGCGTTTTTAAGCTATTCCACGCTCGGCTCCGGCGCGGGGGAAGATGTGGACAAGATGCGCAACGCCGCAGCCAAGGCGAAAGCGATGCGCCCGGATCTCCCGATCTCCGGCGAGCTGCAGTTCGACGCGGCCGTCGCTCCGCGCGTGGCCCGCACGAAATGCCCGAACGACGAAGTCGCCGGGCATGCCAACGTCTTCATCTTCCCGGACATCAACGCCGGCAACATCGGCTACAAGATCGCGCAGCGCATGGGGAACTTTGAGGCGTTCGGCCCGATCCTCTTAGGGCTTAATTCCCCCATCAACGACCTCTCAAGGGGCTGCAATGCGACCGAGGTATATTCCATGGCGATCATCACGGCCGCGCTGGTGGACGAGATCAAATAAGAAACGAGACGTCGCCTCTTAGGCGGACGGGGCGCCGGGGCAAAGCCGGAAGCCCCGCCCGATTGCGTGAAAAGAGCCAGGCCTTCCCGACCGCGCGGGCGCCTGGCTCTTTTTTATAAATTCAGAAAACCGCTCACGGACGGCTTTTCCGTCTGATCCGATGGAAGAAGCCTCCCGCCGCCTTTTCCACAAATCCAAAAACTGCTCACGGGCGGCAGGAACACCCGATCCCGAGGCCGCCCGGCCCGATATGGCAGGAAACGCCGAGCGAAAGCGGTTCGCACATCACGTCCATCCCCGGAAAGGCTTTTCGGATCTCTTCCACCCACGAATCCGTCTCCTCCTGCCCCGCGCTCGTAGCCGCCAGCAGATGGACGTCCCCGGCCTCATACTGCCTGCGGAACTTCGTCCCGAAATCCTTGCGCAGCGCCTCGATCATCGCCTTGCGCGCCGCCTTCATGCCGCGGCATTTCTGGAACATATGCAGGATCCCCACGTCAAACTGCAGGATCGGCTTAATGTTCAGCACCGTGCCTAACACTGCCGACGCCGACGATATGCGCCCTCCTTTTTTCAAAAATTCCAGGGTATCCACCGCGACATAGATCGTCATGTCCGCGCGGGCCGCCTCCAGCCTCTGCTTGATCTGGCTGCCCGTGCAGCCCTCCCGCGCCAGCTCGATCGCGTCTAAGACCGTGCGGTACTGCGGAGTCGCCACACGCCCGTTGTCCACGACGAAGACGCGCCCGGCGTACGGCTCCTTCTGCGCGAGCAAGAGCGCCGTCCCGCAAGAGCCGCTCAGCCCGCTGCTGATCGGGATATACACGACCTCGTCGCATTCCGCAAGCTTCTCGTCCCAGATCGCCCGCACCTCTTCGACGGAAGGCTGCGAAGTGCTGACGGACGCCCCGCCCCTTAGCTTCTGGTAAAATTCCTCCCTTGACAATGTCACATCCTCATAATACTCCGTCCCATCGATCACAAACGGCATTGGCAGCACGGAAATCCCAAGCTCCGCTGCCTTTTGCTGCGAGATGCTGCTGTGGCTGTCTGTTACGATCCCAATCGACCTCATGATCATTCCTCCCTCTTTCAGGCTCGCCCGCGAGCCTTTGCGCGGCAACCGCTAAAATCCCTTCGCCCCTTGCCTTTTTGCCTCTTTCACCCGATATTCGTCCAACAGGCGGATGCAGCCTTCCACGTCCGTCTTCCCCGCCATAAGCTCCGTGACGGCGTTGCAGACGTCCTGCGTGTGGTAGCCGACGATCCCTGGCTCCGCCGTAGACACGCGCTGCTTTTCCTTCACGGACTCCTCCGCGTCCAGCACCATGTCGGACTCGATGTTCGTCGTCTGCCCCTGAAAAACGCTCTCCGTCGCGACGCCCCGAAACGCCGCATTGTAATGGTCCGGATCCGCGCAGAACTCCAAAAAGCCCAGCGCCTCCTCCAAATGCTCCCCATCCTTGCGCGCCATCAGCATGTTCAAGTTACCGCCTTCATACGTCCCGTCTTCCGCCGTCCCCATGAACACAGGCATCAGCGCGAAGTCGTCCCGCGTGTACTTCCCTTCTTCAAAATCCGTGTAAAACCAGGTGTCCCAGATAAAGACCATCGCCGTCTCCCCGGAATTGATGCTGGGGCTGATGTCCGACCATCCGATATCCATATAGGAATCCCCGAACCATCCCCGCGCGGACGCGCCCAGCAGCCACTCCAGCATATCCGCCACTTCCGGGACGTCGGCATACGAAGCCTCGTTGCGGTTCAGCTTGTCTAACCGTTCCGGGTCGTCGGCAAAGACCGGGTCAAGCCCAAACTGGTACATCCAGCCGCAGCCATCGGCCGGCCAGCAGATCGGGGTCTGCCCGATATCCGCAAGAGCCTGGCACAAGACGTCAAATTCCTTCTGCGTGGAGGCGGGCTTCAGGCCCAGGCTGTCCAGCAACGTCTTGTTGTAGTAGCAGCCGGAGACGGACATCTCCCAGAACGGGAGGCCGAAGATCTTGCCCTTGGGATTCTCGCAATACGCCTTCGCCGCCGGCGTCAGGCTGTCGATCCAGCTTTCCCCGTCCATGCAGTAAAAATGCTCCTCCGGCTGCAGGATCTCCAGATCGGAATTGTTAAAATGCATCATCAGATCCGGGAGGTCGCCTTCCTCCGCCTTCTTCGCGGCGGCCTCCTCAAATTCCTCGTCTTCATAAGCAAGGATCTCAAGCTCGTTCCCCGTCTCTTTCTCATACTGCTCGAAGATCCGCGTCATATAATTCTTTGCCAGATCCGTTTTCTTTCCCATGAGCGTCAAAGTGACGCGCCCGTCCTCCTTCGGGCCGCACGCCGACAGCAGGCAGAGCGCGGCCGCAAGCGCGAGTGCGGGAAAGAAAGCCAGTTTTTTCTTCATGCGCAAGCCCCCTTCCTATGCCTCTTTTCCCCCAGGTTCCTTTAAGATCTTGCCGATCAGGGCCTTTACCGCCTCCATGTCGATCGGCTTCGCGAGATGGGCGTTCATCCCGGCGTCCAGCGCGTTCCGCACGTCTTCCGCGAAGGCGTTCGCCGTCATCGCGACGATCGGGATCGTGGAAGCCTCGGGATGGCTGCTCGCGCGGATCCTGCGCGCGGCCTCGTACCCGTCCATCACCGGCATCTGCACGTCCATCAGGATCATATCGTAATGCCCAGGCTCCGATTTTTCAAACAATTCGACGGCTTCCTTCCCATTGACGGCAAATTCGCAGGAAGCGCCTTCTATCTTCATCATCTCGTAGAGAACCTCGGCGTTCAGCTCGACGTCCTCCGCTACCAGGAACAGAAGGCCCTCCAGCGGCGCGCGCCCGGCCTCGTCCGGCCCGGCCTCTTCTCCCCGCACATCGTCGCCGGAGAAAAGCGGCGCAAGCGCCTGCCAAAACGTCGATACGAAAAACGGCTTGGGCAGGAACGCGTCGATCCCCGCTTTCCGCGCCTCGTCCTCGATCTCGCTCCAATTATGGGAAGCAAGCGCCAAAATGGGCGCGTCCTCCCCAAGTTCCTCCTTGATCCGGCTGGCAGCGCCCAAGCCGCTCTCGCCTCCGATCTGGGTATCCAGCAGCACGGCCTGGTAATCGGCCCCCTGCGCGTGCGCCAGTGAAACTTCCCGGACCGCCCCGTCCGCCGTCGTGACATAGGACGCTTCCAGCCCCGCGCCGCGCAAGACTTCCCGGACGTCCCTGCAGACGTCCTCCTGCCCGTTCACGACCAGGACTTTTCTCACCTTCTGGCGGAGCCAGCCCGCCTCGTCCTTCACCTGATCCGGCAGCGCGAAGGACATTTCCACCGTGAACGTCGTGCCTTCCCCAAGCCTGCTCTCCACCTGGATCGTCCCGCCCATCAGATCCACCAGGTTCTTCGTGATCGCCATTCCAAGCCCCGTCCCCTGGATCGCGCTCGTCATGGAGCTTTCCTCCCGGGCGAACGGGTCGAAGACGCTCTTTAGGAACTCCTCGCTCATGCCGATGCCGTTGTCCTTCACCACGAACCGCAGCCGCGCGTATTTGGGCGACGGCTTAGGCAGCTCCTGGATGAAGAAGTCGATCTTCCCGCCGTCCGGCGTGTACTTGATCGCGTTGGAGAGCAGGTTGATCAAGATCTGGTTCAGCCGCAGCTTGTCGCCCGTTAGCTGCTCCGTCAGCGTCCCCTGCATATGCGTCTTAAAGCTCTGGCTCTTCGCTTTCGCCTGCGGGCGCAGGATGGTGTTCAGCTCCTCCAAAAGCTCCGGCAGGTCAAATTCCTCCACGTTCAGGGACGTCTTGCCGCTCTCGATCTTGCTCATGTCCAGCACGTCGTTGATCAGGCTCAGCAGATGCTTGCTGGAAGAGGAGATCTTGCGGCTGTACTCCCGCACCTTCTCCTGCTGGCCCGCGTCTTTTTCCAGCAGCGCCGCGAATCCCACGATCGCGTTCATCGGCGTGCGGATGTCGTGCGACATATTCGCCAGGAAATGGCTCTTCGCCTCGTTCGCGCTCTTCGCCATGTCCAGCGCCTCCTGCAGGCTCTGGTTCATCATCCGCTCCTGCGTGCGGTCGGACAGCACGAAGAGGAATTTTTCCATGTCCTTCACTTTCTCATGGTATACCGTCTCCCGGTACCAGCGCAGCTCTCCCGTCTTGCTGTTCCGATATTCCTGCTCCCAGCTCCTCCCCTTGGAAACCGGGATCTCGCCCAGCTCCTCTTTGGAAACGCGCGCGCCCGGGTCCACCAGGCAGCCGGCCAGCGCCTCCGTGCTTTCCAGGACGGCTTCCTTGGGAACGCCGAGCAGCCGCTCCACGTTCGGGCTGACGTAATCCGCCTTCCATGTCCCGCCTTCCAGCATCAGGAAGATATCGTCCACATTGTTGGAGATGATGTCGAACAGTATATCCCGGTATTCCAGCTCCATCCGGTTCTGCCGCGTCTGCTTCCAGTTGCGGTAGATCAGATACACGAAAACGTAAAGCCCGACCATCAGGAAGATCTTGACCAGCAGGTCGACCGTCCCCGCCTGGATCTGCCGGAACGTGGAATTCGCCACCTGCTCCGGCACGACGCCCAATAAGATGCAGTCCTGGTACCCGATCGGCTGATAAGAGATGTACTGGACAGCGTTGCCGATCTTGCAGCGCAGGATGCCCGGCGTCCCCGTCTCCCAATCCTCCTGCAGCTTTTGCAGGTCTTCCCCGCTCAAGTCCGAACCTGCCCGCAGGTAGGAAAGGTAATTGCCAAAAACGTTCCCGCCCGTCTGCGTGGACAACAGGACGCTCCCGTCCGCATATACCACAAAGCACTGGGACTTTCCGGAAAAAGCCTCCACGTTCAGGGACTCCGCCATGTCCACATTGGAATAGCTGATGGCGATCGCGTCGTACGCAAACCCCCGGTACTCCCCTTCCTCTACCGGGAGCGTGAACATCGTCACCGACTTCCCGTCGGACATCGTCTCCTCCAGTAGGGACGGCCGTCCGCTGTCCGGCAAGAACCCGTCCGGGGAATCCGACAGGTCGATCTTGTCCCGGCTCCCGTCCGGCTTCATGCACTGGCCGTCCTCCGTCAGGAAATAAAAATCCGTAAACCGCCAGTACTCCTGCTGCTTGCGGATAAATTCCCCGATCTTGGCGTCGCTTTTGCCGCCCATGCTGTTAATATAATCCTCCCAGCCTTCTAAGATCCCCCAATTCTTTTCCGCGAAAGAAATGAAGGCGTTGTTGACCTGCGTATAGATCTCCTGCAGGTACCCTGTGCTCTCCTCATAGATCCGTCGGGAAAAATGCCTGGAATACAGCGTGATCATCCCAACGGCAGCCGCCAATATGGCGACCGCGAGCAGCGCCGCCGCCCAACGTCGAACCTTTCCCTTCATGAAAACGCCTCCTGTTTTCTCCGAAAATCCGTAAGGGATGCCGCGGCTTCCCTCTTAATCAAAATCACCCTGCGCCTGGCGGCTTCCCTCTTAGCCAAAAGCTGTCGCCCCGGGTCAGTTTAGGAACTGCCCAAGCACGTCGATAAAGATATCCATGTCAAGCGGCTTCGCGATATGGGCGTTCATCCCGTTCTTGATCGCCGCCTCCTTGTCTTCCTCCAACGCGTTCGCCGTCATCGCGATGATCGGCATGGACTCCACGTCGTCCCGCTCCATGCTGCGGATCGTCCGGGTCGCCTCGTAACCATTCATGATCGGCATCTGCACATCCATCAGGATCGCGTCGTAATATCCTTCCTCGGAATCCTGCACCATCGCGACCGCATCCGTCCCGTCCGGCGCGGACTCCACTTCAAACCCGGCCTCCGTCAGGATCACTTCCGCGATCTCGCGGTTCAGCTCAATGTCCTCCACCAACAAGATGCGCTTCCCGCTGAAATCGGCCATCGTCCAGGAGGGCTTCTCCTCCTCGTCCTTCTCCCCGAGGTTATTCGCCGCGAGCAGCGCGGATTTTAAGTCCGACATGAAGAGCGGCTTCGCGCAGAAAGCCGTGACGCCCGCTTCCTTCGCGTCTTCCTCGATATCCGTCCAGTCGTACGCGGTCAGGATGATGATCGGAGCTTCGCCGCCCGTCACGCTGCGGATCTGCCGCGCCGTCTCCACACCGCTCGTATCCGGCATCTGCCAGTCGATGATATACGTATGGTATGCGTCCCCTTCCTCATGTGCCATCTTCGCGCGGTAAACGGCTTCCCGACCGGACGTCGTCCACTCCGCGCGCAGGCCGATCTGCCTTAACATCTTGCTCACGCTGTCGCAGGTGTTGAAATCATCGTCCACGACCATCGCGCGCAGGCCTTCCAGCTCCCGGATCTGCTGCTCCGTCTTTTCCGTATCCTGCAGCTTCAGCGTAAGGTTGACGGTAAACGTGCTTCCTTTCCCGACCTCGCTCTCAACCTCGATCGTCCCGTTCATCATCTCAATGATATTCTTTGTGATCGCCATCCCAAGCCCCGTCCCCTGGATGCCGGATTTCGTGACGCTCGTCTCGCGCTCAAACGGCTCGAAGATGTGCTTTGCGAACTCCTTCGACATACCGATGCCGTTGTCCTTGATAATGAACGTGTAGTCGCCGTATCCATGGCGGAACGTGGACTTTTGTATGATGCGGAACGTGACCGTCCCGCCCGCCGGGGTATACTTCACGGCGTTGCTCAAGAGGTTGATGAACACCTGGTTCAGCTTGAGGGCGTCGGCGACGACTTCCTCATTCGTAACCTCGTATGTGTCGATGAACAGCTCAAGCTGCTTCGCCTTCACCTGCGGCTGGATGATGCTTACCAGGTTATGCATCAATTCTGAAATGTTGCACTCCTGCTCCTTGATCTGCACCTTCCCGCTCTCGATCCGGCTCATGTCTAAGATATCGTTGATCAGGCTGAGCAGGTGGTTGCTGGAGGAAAGGACCTTCTGCAGGGAATCCCGCACCTGCTCCTTGTTGTTGATGTGGCTGAGCGCGATCGTGGAGAACCCGATGACCGCGTTCATCGGCGTGCGGATGTCATGCGACATATTGGACAAGAACGTCGTCTTCGCGCGGTTCGCGTGCTGCGCCTGCATCAGCGCGTCCTGCAGAGCCTCCGTCTGCTCCCGCTGCCTGCGCACGCTCTCCGTGATCTCCTTCGTCACGCACATGACCATGATGTCGCCCGTGTCGTCATCCCGCGTCATGATGAACGACTGGCGGACGCAGATCACCTGCCCTAAGCCGTCGTGCGACCAATACTCCACGTCGACCTGCGGCTGGTTGTTCTCAAAGCATTCCTGCAAATATTCGATCTTCACCTTCTTGGAGTATTCCTCAAGGGATTCTTCCTCAATGAGCTCCTTCCACCGCTCGAACCATTCCGTGGCCCTGCAGGGGGCCTCCAGGCCCACCCGCTTGAGCATGGAGACTTTCTCGCCGTCTACGATGCGGAAAATGTCGTTCTCGATCCAGTCCTTCGTCAAGTTGAAATCAAATGTGGCGATCGCGTTGGACGTGATCGCGATCCGGTACTGCCGCTCCTTGCGGTTCGCCAGGGAGATCTCCGCCTGCGCGCGCAGCTCCCGCTCCTTTAAGTCCGTGATGTTCTGCCGGATGAACAGCACCTTGGTCGCCCTGCCTTCCACGCGCTCTAGGCAGATGATGTTCATATGCGCCCATTCCACATGGCCGCCCCGGCTCAGATGGCACTCATAGCGCAGGTCGTCCTGGCCCGCTAACGCCTCTTCGATCGCCTCTTCCCGGATCAGCTCCGCAAATTCGCCGCGCTTCTCCTCTTCCACCATGGTCCCGCTCAAGTAGTTGCGGAGCTGCTCGTAATCGCCTTCTACCGGGATGCCGCCGTCTTCCGGCCGCGTCCCCGCCAGATACTGGTAACGCCCGGTCTCAAAGTCAACCAGCGTAAAGCGGGAAAACAAGGTATTCACGCCGCTTATGATATAGCCCATCTCGCGGTTTTCCTTCTCAAGCGCCTTCCGGTCCCGTCCCGCCCGGAATACCAGAAAGCCGATATAGAGTAAGAACAGCCCGATCAGCATGGCTTCGAGCTGGATGCCGACCAGGTTCTCCCGCCGGATCATCCCCTGCGTCACTTTCTTCGGGAACGTCTGCACCAGGACGTATCCTTTTTCCGGGAGGCAGTTCACGCAGATATTGTCCGTCTCGCTGTCCGAATCGCAGACGAACGCGCCTTCCCCGCCCTTTTCAAATACCTCGGCCGCAGCGTCCGCGGCCGCCTGGTCGATATGCCGCTCCGCCACCAGCTCAGGCAAAATCCCGTCCTCATAGTCTCCGTCCCCGTCCCGTGAGCTTGCGATCACCTGGCCGTTTGGCTTGCAGAGGTACACGTCCGCCTGCTCGCCAAAATACGTCGTATAGAGCATATCCTTCAGATATTCTTCCGCCAGGTACGAGCCGCGCAGCACGCCGATGACTTCCCCGTCATAATAGACGGGCGCGAAGAAGCTCGCCATCGTCTCGCTGGTAAAATCGGAATCGAACAGGACGGACATCCCGCTTTCCCCGGCCATGCCGTTAAGATAGAACTTGCGCTCCTCCGCATTGGCCGTCCGGCCGTCCGGCGCGTAATCCACCCCGTCCGCGTCTGTAAACAGCATCGCGTCGAACAAAGACTCCTTCCGCAGCTCCTCGACCGCCTCCTTCGTCACTTCCGGCCCGGTCAGGCTCTTCCCCAGGCAATACGCGTACGTGCTGATCAGATCCTCCGCGTTCTGAAATTCCTCGTCGATCTGGCTCGCCATCATCTGCGCCGAATTGGAAGCATACTCCTTGTTGCGCTCTTCCATGCGCGCCTTATTCTGCGCCGTGTACCACTGGAACAAGACAACGACGGCGACCAGCAGGATCAGCACCGACACGATCTGCTGAAGCGGTTTTTTTCTCTCTCCCATACGATTCCCTCCTATGCCCTGGGGCAAAAAGCGCCGTCCACAGCCCCGCTGCGCGGGAAACCCTGCCGCGCCCGGCTGTTGGCGGCACCGATCTCTCCATCTCAAGGCTCGCCTGCGAGCCTTTACGATCCCCTGTAACAGTCCAGCCTCCGGCTGAACGGTTACGATCCTCTCTCATTTTGCTATCCCCTTGTGCGAGGCATAGATTTATTCTATTACTTTTTATCAGGATTTACAACTATATTTCGGTTTTTTCCCACAAAAATCGTAAAAGGGGAACCTTTTGCGGCGAGGCGCCATATTATTAAAGAAACGCCTTGGGCAAACGCCCGGAAAGGATTCCCATGGAAATCCATATCGTCCAGCCCGGCGATACCGTGGACGGCGTCGCAGCCGCTTACGGCGTCCCCGCGCAGTCCATTATTTACGCGAACCAGCTTCCCTACCCGTATCCCCTGGCCGTCGGCCAGGCGCTCCTTCTGCCTTCCGGCGGGGACGGAGCGTCCGCCCGCCCGCCGATCACGGCCGGAGGATACGCCTACCCCTTCATCAGCCCGTGGGTCCTAGAGCAGACGCTCCCCTATCTCACGGACCTTCTCGTCTTTTCCTACGGCTTTACCCCGGAGGGGGAACTGATCCCGCCTCCTTTGGACGACTCTTTCCTGATCGCCGCGGCAAAGTCGTTCGGCACCGCGCCTATCCTGACCCTGACGCCGATCGGCGCGGACGGGAAATTCAACAACTACCTGATCTCCCAGGCCATAAACAACGAAAGCGCCGTCGGGCGCCTGATCGAGAACCTCCTCGCCCAGATCACGGAACGCGGGTTTGAAGGCGTGGATCTTGATTTTGAATATATCCTGGCAGAGGACCGCGTCCCCTTCGCCGAATTTGTCCGCGCCGTGCGCACAGCCGTCAACGCGCTCGGCTTCCCGGTATCGGTGGCGCTGGCCCCCAAAACCTCCGACGCGCAGCCCGGCCTCCTCTACGAAGGCAAGGATTACGCACTCCTGGGGGAGGCCGCCGATTCCGTCCTGCTGATGACTTACGAATGGGGATACACGTACGGCCCGCCGATGGCCGTCGCCCCGATCGACAAGGTCCGCCAGGTCGTGGAATACGCCCTGACGCGGATCCCCGCCCACAAGATCAGCCTGGGCGTCCCCAACTACGGCTACGACTGGCCGCTGCCTTTCCGGCAAGGCGAATCAAAAGCGGCCACCATCGGCAACGTCGAAGCCGTCCAGATCGCCATCGCCATGGACGCCGCCATCCAATTCGACGAGACCGCGCAGGCCCCGTTCTTCCGATATTCCCACGGCGGGACGGAACACGAGGCCTGGTTCGAGGACGTCCGCAGCCTCTCTGCCAAATTCGCCCTTGTCAAAGAATACGGCCTGCGCGGCGCGGGCTACTGGCAGGTCATGCAGCTTTTCCGGGCAAACTGGATGCTGCTCGCGGACACGTTCTCGATCCAGAAAGCATGAGCGGGCCGCCGGGCAAAGGGGCTATCTCCTTCTTTTCAATCCTTCTCATATTGCATCCAGAAAGCATGAGCGGGCCGCCGGGCAAAGGGAGTCCACGGCTCAATACTCGTAGTCGATGCAAGCCCTGCTTTCCCGGACCTGGCTGATATACGCCCCAAACGCCACATGCTTTGGATGCTTCTGGTACGCGTCCAGTTCCTCCATGCCTTTAAAATCGCAGATAAGCGCAAGCTCATAATTGCCCGCGTCCGCCCCGGGGGAATTGCATACGACTTCCATCTTCTCCACAGACGGGATCTCCCCCTTTAGCTGCTCCGCTTTCCGCCTCGCCTCCGCGGCGTCGGCTCCTTCCTTTAATTTAAACATCACGATATGCCTAACCATATTTTCCTCCTTCGCTTTTTGCCTGATCGGACGTCTCTTTCACGCATTAACGTAGCAAGGTATTCCTGATCAAAAAAAGGGGGGGATGCGATCCCCCCTCCGCCGCCTTTGCCGCTGTCCGCCTTATACGCTCCGAACAGACCCGGAAGACAAGTCTTCCGCTACGACGCTCAATACCTCAAGGCCCGGATCCGCCGTCACCTGCAGGTATCCGTAACCATGCTGCTCGCCCGGCCCAATGCCATACGCGCTCAGATCCCATTCGATCACGAGGGTCGTGCCGGAAGAGCTGCCGACGCACGTGCCGCCGCCCATCTGCTGCACAAACCCGACCGTCTTGTTAAATGTGATCGTCGCCCTCTGGCGATAGGAATAATGATCCCCTGTATGATTCCCCGTAAGCCGGATGGAATAATTCTCATATCCCATATCCGGCGTGGCCTCAATGTTCGCGGTGATCGTCAGGCAATTGCTGCCGCCGCTGGCCATATACACGCCTTCGCCGCATCCGCTTTCCGGGATCACCATAGGCTTTACATAATCTTTCATCCTCTTTCCTTCTCCTTTCTATCGGCCTCCAAAAGGCTCCTGCCTAAACTTCAGATAGGCAGATTATAGCAGGATTCCCGGGAATTGTCAAGGTGGCGGCGCGGGCTGCAGGGCTCCCTTTTTCCCCAAACGCAACTTCTTTTTTCCTTGATTGCAACCGCAGTCTATGATATGCTATAATGCAGTTGCGCAAAAAGAGTAACAGTTCCGCCCCGGACTTTGCATTTGCTGCAAAGTCCGCAAGAATGTGTAAATTTTGCCGAGTGGGAATCCGGTTCTTTGCCGAAGGCAAACTTTCAATGAGCCGGATTCCGTAACTGTGAAGCCGGAAGGCTGAACGGTTACAATTTAACTCTATGAAAAAGAAAGAAGGAGCAATCTATGAAAACGAAACGAGAGGACATCCGCAACATCGCCATCATCGCCCATGTTGACCACGGCAAGACGACGCTGGTGGACGAACTGCTAAAGCAAAGCGGCGTATTCCGCGCCAACCAGGAAGTGCAGGAACGCGTCATGGATTCCAATGAGATCGAGCGGGAGCGCGGGATCACCATCCTTTCTAAAAATACGGCTGTTTTTTATAAGGATACGAAGATCAACATCATCGACACTCCGGGACACGCGGATTTCGGCGGCGAGGTGGAGCGCGTCCTGAAAATGGTAAACGGCGTCGTCCTCGTGGTCGACGCGTTCGAGGGCGCGATGCCGCAGACAAAATTCGTGCTGATGAAGGCGCTTGCCTTAGATCTCCCGGTCATCGTGTGCATCAACAAGATCGACCGCCCGGAGGCGCGCCCGGAAGAGGTCATCGACGAGGTTCTGGAGCTGTTCATGGATCTGGACGCTTCCGACGAGCAGCTTGACTGCCCGTTCCTCTACGCCTCCGCCAAGGACGGCTACGCCGTAAAGGATCTCGGGGACGAGAAAAAGGACATGACGGCCCTGTTCGAGACGATCTTAGAATACATCCCCGCACCGGAAGGCGACCCGGACGCCAACACGCAGGTCCTGATCAGCACCATCGACTACAACGAGTACGTCGGGCGCATCGGCATCGGGAAAGTGGACAACGGATGCCTCAAGATCAACCAGGAGGCCGTCGTCGTCAACCACCACGAGCCGGACAAGCAGAAGAAAGTGCGCATCAGCAAATTGTATGAATTTGACGGGCTGAACAAGGTGGACGTCGCGGAAGCGCGGATCGGATCGATCGTCGCGATCTCCGGCATCGCCGACATCCACATCGGGGACACCATCTGTGCCCCGGAAAACCCCGCGGCCATCGATTTCCAGAAGATCTCGGATCCCACCATCTCCATGAACTTCATGGTAAACGACAGCCCGCTCGCCGGGCAGGAAGGGAAATTCGTCACCTCGCGGCACATCCGCGACCGCCTTTTCCGCGAGCTGAACACGGACGTTTCCCTGCGCGTGGAAGAGACGGACAGTCCCGACTGCCTGAAAGTCTCCGGCCGCGGCGAGCTGCACCTGTCCGTCCTGATCGAGAACATGCGACGGGAAGGATATGAGTTTGCCGTAAGCAAGGCCGAGGTTTTGTACCGCGCGGACGAAAACGGCAAACAGACCGAACCGATGGAACTTGCCTACGTCGATGTACCGGAGGAATTTGCCGGGGCGGTCATCGAGAAGCTGAGCCAGCGCAAAGGCGAGCTGCAAAACATGGGGCCGATCAGCGGCGGGTATACCCGGCTGGAATTTAACATCCCCTCGCGCGGCCTGATCGGCTACCGCAGCGAGTTCCTTACGGACACGAAAGGGAACGGCATCATCAATACGATCTTCAACGGATACGAGCCGTATAAAGGCGACATCGCCTATCGGAAACAAGGCTCCCTGATCGCCTTTGAATCCGGGGAAGCCGTCACCTACGGCCTGTTCAGCGCACAGGACCGCGGCACGCTCTTCATCGGCCCGGGCGAGCGCGTCTACGGCGGCATGGTGGTCGGGCAGAGCGCGAAGCCGGAAGACATCGAGCTGAACGTCTGCAAGAAAAAGCACCTGACGAACACGCGCTCCTCGAGCGCCGACGAGGCCCTGACCCTGACGCCGCCCAAGATCCTAAGCCTGGAGCAGGCGCTGGAGTTTATCGAGTCCGACGAGCTTTTGGAAGTCACCCCGAAAAACATCCGCATCCGCAAACGGATCCTGGATCCGACGCTGCGCAAGCGCGCGAAGATGAAATAATGCATCTTTCCGTCACTGCGCGCGCATGAGCTTCATCCGCCTTGCCAAAAGGCCCATGGAGAAGAACGCCAGCGCAAACATCGCGACGGCCAGAAAATCCAGCCAGATCTGTCCCGCGTCCGCAAGCCCGCCCGCTTTTTGTATCTCGCCGTTCGCCTTCTCGTACCAGTAAGACGGCACGAACCGCGCGATCTGCCGCGCCGTCTCGCCCATGACGTCCATCGGCACGAAGACGCCGCCCAGGAAGCTGAACGAGAGTCCCGCCAGGTTGGAAAAGCCAACGATCGTTTCCTGATTCTTCAGAAAGCCGGAGAGGAACCACGCGAGGCTCAGCGCGCAAATGCTGAAGATCACGGCGTTCACCGCGCTCAGCGCGCCTTTTGCGGAAAACAAATACTCCGCGCAGCTCCCGCACGCCATGCCGAGAAACACCGCGTCCACCGCCGCCGTAAAGGCCGCGCAACCCAAAAAAATCTGCAGGTTCCGCGAAAAAAACGGCATGGACGCGCACTTGTTCCGCCCGTCCATGTCCCTGTCCTGGAAGCTCATCATGGCCGCCCCGACCCCCAGCACCATAATGCTGATGAACACGTACGGAAGGTACTGGAAATAATAGTACCCGACGGGCATCTGCCGCGCGTCGTCCCGGCTTAAAAACGACACGTCCGCCCGGACGCCCATGTCTTCCTCCGCCAGCTGCAGCGCACGCTCCATCCCGATCCCGGCGTCCAGGTACATCCCGACCGTCTTTAGGAACCCGTCTACCTCATGTTCCACAAAGAACGACGCCGCGCTGCCCGGGACGTCCGTCCCTTCGATCAATCCTTCCCGCTCTCCCGCCCCGAACCGTTCCGTAAAATCCTCCGGAATCTTCAGGACGTAATCAATCTCACGGTAATACATCGCGTCGCACAATTCCTCCCGGCTCTCCGGGATTTTTTTGACGGCGTTGGACTGGCCTAAGTATCCCGCCAGCGCGGCCCCCAGCCGCCCCTGGTCCCGGTTTTCCAGCCCGATATCCATCGCCTCTTTGGAAAAAACCTCGTCCGCGCGTTCCGTTGACGTGACGCTCACGAACACCGTAATGGCCAGGTATATAACGACATAGAGGGCGATCCCGGTCAGATTTTTCTTCAGGATCTTAAAAAATGCCTTAAATATGATCATACTGTTCCCTCCTAACGCAAAGATAAGCTCCCGCCCCAAAAACGGCCGTCATTGCCGCGAGGGCCGCGACGCAGCGGGCGTACCGCCCATACGTCCCGTAGATTTCCAGGCTCCGCATCGCGCACACCAGCAAAGACGCCGGATTAAGGCGGTTCACGATCGGGGCGCGCGCCTCCACGACCTGGTACATGCCGCCCGCCATCAGCCCGCTCAAGAAGCAGGAAGCCAGCATGGCGGCAACGCAGATCCCCTCCTTCACGTCTTTCTTCCATTTCCCGGCGACTCCGATAAAGGCTCCTAAGAAGACCGCCAGCGCGCTCCCGACCATCAGCGCGAGCAAGATCAGCCCGTAATGGCCGCCGAGCCAAATCCCCAAAACGCCGGAAAGATACGCGAGCGACACGGCCACGCATACGGACTGCCCTGTGACGGCCGCCGCCAAGTCCGCCAGGATCATCCAGAACCGTCCCGCGCCCGACGCCGCCTTGCGCGCCGCCAGATCGGACAGATCCGCCTTGCCGTTGGCCGCGATCTCCACGCCCACCGTCATCCCCATCAGGCAGTTCATTGCCAGCAGGGAGTAAAAATAATCCATGAAATAATGCTCAGGCCTGTCGGAAATGCCTTTTTCCCGCAGATACGCGGCCTCCTTTTCCAGGCCCTCGGCCGCCGCCCGGACGCCCGCCGGATTTTCCGCCCCGATCCGTGCGAACGCGGACGCATAGCGCGCGTACTGCTCCAAAATGCCGCTCAAGATGCTCTGGCCGATCCCCTTCTCATCCACGACAAGCGACACTTCCCCGTTTTCTTTTTCCAGGAATATGCCTTCCACTTTCCCCTCGCGCAAAAGCTTTTCCGCCTTTGCCCGTCCCGCCCTGCGCACCGTCACCAGCCCGCCTGGGCCTTCCTGCGCGTCCAGCAGCTCCAAAAACGGGGACGTTTCCACCTCTCCCTGCGCCGCATAAGCCACTGGGATCCGCGCAAATTCTTCGGAATGCGACCCAAAGGTAAGCTGGAACAGCGTGCCAAGCACGACCGGGAACGCCAGGGACCAGAACAGGGTCGATTTCTTCCGCAGCATGGCGCGCAGGCTGTATTGATATAACCGCCAAAACATAGCTCTCCTCCCCCCTCACTGCTGCCCGCCGACGGGGTCGCGCAGCTCTTTCCCTGTGATCTCCAAAAAGACGTCGTTCAGCGTCGGCTGTTCCGCATATACCCGCCCGAAGCCGATCTCGTTTTTCCCGAAATATTCCAGGATATGGGCCAGGTTATGCTTCCCGCCGCTGCACCGGATCTCCAGCATCCCGTCCTGGTATCCGACCTGGTACACATGGCGCAGCTCCCCGATCTCTTTTTCCTGCACGGGCGTAAGCCCCTCCGCCTCGATGCGGATCTTTTCCCCGGTCTTGATCATGGATTTCAGCTCTTCCTTCGTGCCGGACGCAATGCACCTGCCCTTATCCAAAATGGCGATCCGGCCGCAGATCTGCTCCACCTCTTCCATGTAATGGGACGTGTAAATGACGGTCGCCCCTTCCCGGTTCAGCTTCTGGATGCCCTCTAAGATCCGGTTCCGGCTCTGCGGGTCCACGGCCACGGTCGGCTCGTCCAAAATGATCAGCTTCGGCTTATGCGCGACGCCGCAGGCGATGTTCAGCCTCCGCAGCAGCCCGCCCGACAATTTTCCCGGATAGAACTTCCGGAACTCGGACAGCCCGGAAAACGCGATTGCGTCTTCCACGCACTGCCTGCGCAGCTCCTTTTCCCGGATGTACAGGCCGCAAAAATAGTCGATGTTCTCCTGCACCGTCAATTCCCCGAACACCGCCACGTTCTGCATCGCCACGCCGATCTGCCGCTTAACGCGGTAATTGTCCGGGCGCATCTCTTCCCCGAATACCCGCACGCTCCCTTTGTCGAACTTCAAAAGGGACAGGATGCAATTGATCGCTGTCGTCTTCCCCGATCCGTTCGGCCCGAGCAGGCCGAAGATCTCTCCTTCTTCCACCGAGAGGCATAAGTGATCCAGCGCCACCAATTCCCTGTAACGTTTCACCAGATTCTCAATCTCCACAACTTTTTCCGCCATAGCGCGCTCCTTTCCCTCATACATAACGATCCAGCCTTTGGCCTGCAGGTTAAGCCTATCGTTATTTTAACAGGGCGCGCCTGGAAAAAACAGTGCGCATTGTCACAAAATCATATGACAAATGTCATGATCTTGGCAACAGTTCAGCCTAGGACTTTGCACTTGCTGCAAAGTCCGTAAAAACGTGTAAATTTTGCCGAGTGGGAATACGGCTCTTTGCCGAAGGCAAACTTTTAATGAGCCGGATTCCGTAACTGTGAGGCCGAAGGCTGAACTGTTACTGATCTTGAAGTCCTTAAATGCCAAAAGAGCGCCTGCCGAGCCTCCCCGGCAAACGCTCTCCTGCCATATGGCGCGTATTTCATTGCGCTAAGCTGTCCCGTCCTCGGACGGTGCCATGCCTTTCGCCCGCCTCCTGGCATATGGCGCGTATTTCATTGCGCTAAGCCGCTCCGCCTCAGATCACGGCCCGGATCCTTTCCAACGCTTCCGACAGCACGCTCCGGGGGCAGGCGACATTGATCCTCTGGAACCCCCTGCCGCTCTCCCCAAAGATCTTCCCGCTGTCCAGCCACAGCTTCGCCTTCTGCACGATCCGCTCTTCCAGTTCCTCCGCCGAAAGCCCGGTCCTACGGAAATCAAGCCACGCAAGATACGTTCCCTCCGGCTCGGCCATGCGCACGCCGGGAAGCTGCTCTTCCACATACGTCTGCGTAAACGCGAGGTTGCCCGCCACGTAAGAACGCATAGCCTGGTACCACTCCTCGCCCTTGCCGTACGCGGCCTCGCACGCGACAAGCCCCATCACGCCAAGCTGGCTTGTGCCTGCCGCATTTAACTCCCTGCGGAACGGGCCCCGCAGCCTGCGGTTCGGGATAAAGATGTTGGACATCAGCATTCCGGCAAGGTTAAACGTCTTGCTCGGCGAAGTGCAGACGACGCTGATATCCTCGTATTCTTTTTTCAGGCCCGCGAAGACATGATGCTTTCTTTTCCAGGCGAAATCCTGATGGATCTCATCGCTGACAACGATCACATGATGCTTCACGCAAATGTCCCCCAGCCTTGTCAGCTCCTCCCTTGTCCAGACCCTTCCCACCGGGTTGTGCGGGCTGCATAAGAAAAACAGCCTGATCTTTTCCCGGACGATCTTTTCCTCAAAATCGTCAAAATCAATCCGATAACGGCCATCTTCCTCTAAGCGCAGCGTGTTGCTTACCACTTTTCTGCCATTGTCTTCTATCACCTCTGAAAACGGGTAATACACGGGCGACTGGATCAGCACGCCGTCTCCCGGCTCTGTGTACGCCTTGACCGCCATTGCCAGCGCGAACACGACCCCCGGCGTTTTCACCAGCCATTCTTCCCGCACGTCCCAGCCGTGGCGTTTTTTCATCCATGCGCTCACGCTCGCAAAATACGGCTCAAGCGCCTCGCTGTAACCAAAGATCCCATGCCTCGCCTGCTCTACAAGCGCGTCCTCTACATACGAAGACGTCTTAAAATCCATGTCCGCCACCCAAAGCGGCAGCGCATCCTCCGGCATCCCGCGCCTTTTCGCAAAATCATATTTCAGGCTTTTTGTGCCTCTCCTGTCTATCACGCTGTCAAAATCAAGATTTCTTTCCGCCATGCAACTCACCTTCTATCTCCTGGAAAACATGCTCTAATTCATCCACTAAATCTTTTACGTCCTCAATCCCGACCGAAAGCCGGAGCGTGCATTCCGTGATGCCGTTCCTTTCCCGGATCTCTTCCGGCACGTCCGCATGGGTCTGCGTCGTCGGGTACGTGATCAGCGTCTCCACGCCCCCAAGGCTTTCCGCGAACCGGATCATGCGCACCTTCTCCAAAACCGCCAGGGCAAATTCCCGGCTTTCCAACTGGAAGGTGATCATCGCCCCGAAGCCCCTCGCCTGCTTTTTCATCGTCTCATGCCCCGGATGCGTGGGAAGCCCCGGATAGATCACGTCTGTCACCGCTTTCTGCCCCTTGAGCCAGTTTGCCAGGACAGCCGCGTTCTGCTGCGACTTCTCCATGCGGACGCCGAGCGTCTTGATCCCGCGCAGGATGAGCCAACTGTCAAACGGCGCAAGCCCCGCCCCCGTCGTCTTGACGAGGAACCGGAACTTCTCGCTGACGTCCTCCCGGTTCGTGACCAGAAAGCCCGCCAGCGTGTCATTGTGGCCGCCCAGGTATTTCGTCCCGCTATGCACCACGATATCCGCCCCCAGATCCAACGGATTCTGGAAATACGGGGTCAAAAACGTGTTGTCCACGATCAGCAGCAGTCCATGCTCCTTCGCGATCCCGGACAATTCCCGGATATCCGCCACATGCATCATGGGATTAGTGGGCGTTTCCACATAGATCGCCTTCGTGTTTTCGCGGACGTACCGCCCTACATCTTCCCTGTAACAGTCAATATGCGAAAACGCGATCCCGTTTTTTTCCGACACGTTTTGGAAAAGCCGGATGCTCCCTCCATAGAGGTCCGCGTCCACGATCAGATGGTCTCCCGGCGCAAACAGCTCCATCAGCAGGGCGATCGCCGCCATCCCCGAAGAAAACGCCACCGCATCCGTCCCGTTTTCCAGCGTCGCCACCACCTTCTCCAAATGCTCCCTTGTGGGATTCTGCAGCCTGCTGTAATCATATCCCGTGCTTTTGCCCACGCCGGGATGCGCATAAGTTGCAGTCTGGTAGATCGGATAGCTCACCGCCCCGTAATTGCCGCCGCATCCCTCCTCTTCTTCCAGATGCAGACATTTTGTCTCAATTCCTCTCGCCATTTCGTATTTCCTCCTTCTTGCCCTGTTTTTTGGGCATACAAGTATGCCCGCAGGGCGCTTCCTCCTTTTTGCCCTGTTTTTTGGGCATACAGGTATGCCCGCAGGGCGCTTCCTCCTTCTTGCCCTGTTTTTTGGGCATACAGGTATGCCCTTTATCCTGTTTTTCCTATCAGCGCAGTAGGTTGATCTGTTTTTTATACGATACCGCAAAAAACATCTCCTGCATAATTCTTTTTTCCTTTCAGCGGTTATAGATTTTAACAGTAACAGTTCGGCCTTGGCCTCACAGTTACGGAATCCGGCTCATTCCAAGTTTGCCTTCGGCAAAGAGCCGTATTCCCACTCGGCAAAATTTACACGTTCTTACGGACTTTGCAGCAAGCGCAAAGTCCTGGGCTGAACTGTTACTTTCTGGAAAAAGCTGGTTGTCTCCTGTGGGGAGATTATGATATGATTAGTTACGATACATCTCAAATCAGCGAGGCTGTTCTGAACAATGCGATATGATACACAGAAAGGATATGCCCCGCAGCCATGTTGCTCAAATCAGCGAGGCTGTTCTGAAGCAGTCACGATATGATATACAAAAAGAAACGGCGCGCCGCCCCGAAAAACAGCCGCGGCGATCTGCGCCAGGAGGATCCCATGGACATTAATTATGAATTGTACAAAGTATTTTATTCCGTAGCCTCTACCCTCAGCTTCTCGGAGGCCTCAAAGCAGCTCTTCCTCTCCCAGTCCGCGGTCAGCCAGTCCGTCAAGACGCTGGAACGCAAGCTCGGCCACCCGCTGTTTTTCCGCAGCACGAAAAAAGTGCAGCTTTCCCCGGCGGGGGAATTGCTGCTCCGATACGTCGAGCCAGCCATCCAGCTCATCCAGCGCGGAGAAAGCCAGCTCTTAGAAGCGGGCGAGCTTGGCCTCGGACAGCTCCATATCGGCGCAAGCGACACCATCTGCCGCTATTTTTTAGTGCCGTATTTCCAGCAGTTCCACCAAAAATTCCCGGACATCCCCATCAAGGTGACGAACGCGACTTCCCTGGGCTGCGTGAGCCTGCTGACGCAGGGCAAGGCGGATCTCATCATCGCCAACTACCCCAATTCCTGCCTGGACGCTTCCTTCATCCGGAAGCGGGTCGCCTATTTCTCCGACGTGTTCATCGCGAACCCCGCCTATTACGACTGGGACGGGAAGGACGTCACATTGGAGGATCTGAAGGAATGCCCGCTCTTAATGCTGGATAAAAAAAGCACGACCAGCGAATTTCTGCACAGCCTCTTCCTGCAGCGCCAGCTAGAGCTTGTCCCGGAAGTGGAACTAAGCAGCAACGACCTGCTCATCGACCTGGCGCGGATCGGGCTTGGCGTCGCGTTCATCCCGGATTTCTGCCTGTCCGGGAACGAGCGGGATCTGCGAGTCATCCGCACGGCGGAGCAGATCCCAAAACGCCAGCTCGTGGCGGCCGTCAACCCCGGCCTCCCCGTATCCGCCGCCGCGCTGGAATTTTTAAAATTGCTGCCGGAAATTTCCCATAAGTTTTGACAGAACCGTTTTTTTGTACTATAATAAGGCTGGCTGCAGGGATTTTCCCTGGCCGCACATATTAATTCCATTCATGGAAGGAGGATTTTATCATGAAACTTTACAACATCGACAACGTAGAGGAATTTATGGGAGTCGTTGACAAATGCAGCGGCCCGGTAGAGCTGGTTTCCCCGGAAGGCGACCGCCTGAACTTAAAATCCGAACTTACGAAGTACATCGCAGTCACCAACTTATTCAGCAACAAGGCCTACATCCACAAGTTAGAGCTGGTCGCTTATGAAAAAGAAGACATCGAAGCGCTGATGAAATATATGTTCGGCGATACCCCGACGCCATAATTCATCCGCGCTTCCAGAATTCTTCCACTAAATTTCGCACCTGGGATAAGGTTACGGTTTCGTATGTTTCCCATTCCCTGGGGAACATGCATTGATATTCCTTCTGCAGGAAACGTTCATCCAGCAGGAGGATAACCCCCTTATCCTCTGCCGTGCGGATGACGCGCCCGGCTGCCTGCAGCACCTTGTTCATGCCGGGGCAGCGGAACGCATAGTCAAATCCGGCTTTTTCTGTCTTATCGTAATAATTCTTCAAGATCTCCCTCTCATTGCAGACCTGCGGCAGCCCGGTCCCGACCACGACCACGCCGATCAGTGCGTCTTTTTTCAGGTCGATCCCTTCGGCAAAGATCCCGCCCATCACGCAGAACCCCACCAAAGTCTTTTCCCGGTTTTCTGAAAATAACCGGAGAAATTCTTCACGTTCCTGTTCCGACATCCCGCTTTTCTGGACGACGACGTCCATCTCGTCCGCCGCGCCTTCCCGCCCCAGGAATTTTTCCGCGACCTGCCCCATCATCTTGTAAGAAGGGAAAAACGCCAGGTAATTGCCCTTTTTCCCGGACGCTGCCGCATGGATATATTCCGCGATCCGCGTAAACTCCCCTTCCGTCCGCCTGGTATATTTGCTGCTGACGTCCCGCCCGATCGCCAGAAGCCGCTGCTCCTCGGAAAAGACCGTCTGCGCGTACACCGCGTAATCGTCCGCGTCCGCGCCCAGCAGCTTCTTATAATACCGGATCGGGAGCAGGGTAGCCGAGAAAAAGACGGCGCTCCGGCTCTTGGCCAGGCATTCCCGCAGGTTCACGGACGGATCCACGCAGTACAATTTCAGCTTGAACCGCTCCCCCTCCTGCTCCGCGTAGATCACGTAATGCTCGTCCAGCCGTTCGTACATATTCAGGAAATGGCGCAGCCCCAGGTAAAATTCCAGGACTTCCTTCCGCTCCGGGAAATTCACGTCGGCCCGGAAAAATTCTTCAAACGCCGCCCCGAGCTGCATGAGCGCAAAGACCAGATTTCCAAGATCGGGAAGTTCTAAGTACCTGCCGCACTCCTTTTTCCATTCCAGGAAATATTTGTTGCAGCGCATCAGCCCCGCGGCGCATTTCCTGCTGCGCTCTTTCAGCGCTTTCCTGCATGCCAGGAAATCTTCCTTATACAGCACGGCACTGTACATTTCCCGCCCGCGCTCCACTAAATTGTGCGCCTCGTCCACCAGGAAAATGTAATTTCCCTTCACGCCCTCCCCGAAAAAACGCTTCAGCGCCACATTCGGGTCAAATGCATAATTGTAATCGCAAATGATGTCGTCCGCCCATGACGCGGCGTCCAAACACATCTCAAACGGGCAGACCCGGTACGCTTCCGCCTGGCGCAAGACCGCCTCCCGCGTGATGTCGCGTTCCTTCCCGATCAAGTCGAAAACGGCGTCGTTGACCCTGTCGTAATGCCCTTCCGCATAAGGGCAGGCAACCGGGTTGCAGTCCGCCTCTTTCTGCTTCCCGTCTTCCGCTTCCGCAAGGCCTCCGCACAGGCAGAGCTTCTCTTTTGCCGTGAGCGTGATGACGCGGCCGCGGTACCCCTGCGCGCGCAGCAGGTCGAACGCCTCTTTCGCAACCGTCCGTGTGATCGTCTTCGCCGTCAGGTAAAAAATCTTGTCCGCCAGCCCTTCCCCGACCGCCTTGACAGCCGGGAACACGGTTGTGATCGTCTTTCCCGTCCCGGTAGGCGCCTGGATGAACAGCTTCTTCCCGCGCTTGATCGTCCGGTAGACGTCCCCCGCCAGCTTTTTCTGCCCTTCCCGGTACGGGAACGGGAAGCCCAAAGCCCGGATGGACGCGTCCCGCTCCAGTTTCGCCTCGTACTGGAAATCCGCCCACTTGCCATACGCCGCGATCAGCCCCTCGAACCACTCGCTAAGCTCCGAAAAAGAATACGTCTGATGGAAACGCCGGATCTCCTCGGTGTCCAGATTGCAGTATGTCATCTGCACGGACGCCTCCGGGAGGCCTTCCCGGACAGCCAGCAGGTACGCATAGCATTTCGCCTGCGCCTCATGCACCAGGACCGGGCCTTCCATCAAAGACACGTCCTGGTAAACGCCTTTGATCTCATCCACCGTCGCCCGCCCGTCTTCTAAGACCACGCCGTCCGCCCGGCCCTCGACCACGAGGACGTAACGCCCCCGGTCCAGCTCTATCCGCAGCGGAACCTCCGGCTGATAGGACGCCCCCATCCTTTTTTGTATCTTGCGGTGTATCCGGCTGCCTTCCTGCATGGCCTCCCTCTGGGCGGCACGCCCCCGGCGGTTGTCGATATCGCCGGAACGCAGGATAAATTCTACGAGATTCCTCACGGAAATCTTGATCTGCTCCATTTCCATCCCTCTTAGCCGTTTCCCGGCCTTCCGAATCATAACAAAAATACGCCCCTTCTGTCCATTCACAGAAGAGGCTCCCTTCCTCATCGGACTTTGCGCAAGCGCAAAGCCCTGGGCTAAACTGTTACATACCTACGCAACAACGTACTTGCTCACTACATTCTCAAAATTCATGTCTTCCCCGCCATACTTCACGGTAAGCTCCCTCTCCGTGCCTAATCCCATGACGCCCAAAATAGATTTTGCATCGATGCTCACGCGCTGGTCAGAAATATCTATGTCAAAATCACACATACCAGCGGCACGCACAAAATCGCATACTTCCTCTGCATCTGCTAATTTAATAACCTTTTCCTTTTCATTCATAAGCATATTCATCACCCTTTCTGTGTTCATCGAAATGCCGTCCGGCATCCCTGCAAAATCTGATAAACTATGAACTTTTTTGCTTTTGAGAGATTATGACACCTTTTCCCGCTTTTGTCAACTCCCCGCCTGTCCGTCCCCGCTTTCCAAAATCGCGCGTTTTTACCAGCCGGATCGCGGATTTTGAATCATTTTTCCATCAGAAATCCATTCTTTTCCTCGTTTTTTGGGGCGGTTTTCCCACGTCAACTGTATAAATCCCCATATTTTTGGCTTATTTTTTGGAAAAACCGTCACTTTTTACAAAAATTTTCCTGTAAAAAGTATTGTCTTCCACGCAACGTGATACTGTATACTTTTCTCATAGGAGCAGAATAGATATAAGCCGGCAATCTCTGTCTTGCTTCTTCAAAAATTTAAGGAGCTGATAAGAATGCGAACCATAAGCCAGGTTGCAGAATTAACAGGCGTAAGCACACGAACATTACAATACTATGACGAGATTGGATTGTTAAAGCCAAGCGAATTGACCGAATCCGGCTATCGCCTATATGATGATGAATCCTTGCAAAAGCTACAACAAATCCTGTTTTTTAAGGAATTGGGATTTAAGATCAAAGAAATCCTGCAAAAGCCAGACTTTGACAGAATCAAGGCTTTTAAGAGGCAAAAAGAGTGCTGACTTGCAATCCGAAATTCCAGTGAAAAAGTAAATTCCACCGCCCTTTAAAATTTGGTGTATTTTATATATTTTCAATAGCCAAAACATCTGCCGGATGTTATAATCAAGATAACTTCTTACAAAATATCTGATT
>CANQTH010000011.1 GCA_947626795.1 uncultured Lachnospiraceae bacterium | reverse complement strand
CGCGCCCTTTTCACAATATGTAATCTCATGGCGCGTCTTTTTCCGCAACGCGCAACTTTTCACGGCGCGCCCTTTTCCATGACACGCGATCTCGCAGCGCACTCAGCCCGGGAACACAAGCCCCGCGCAAAATGCCGCCGCGCTCGCGCAGACGGCCACAAAAAACAACCCCTTCCCACGGTAGGCGGCTAAAAGCGCGGCAGCCACCCCGGCAACCGCCGCAAGCCCCGAGCCTGTCGCGTAAAACACGGCCGGAAACGTCATCGCGCCCAGCACGGCGTACGGGATATACGCTAAGAACGAGCGGACGCGCCGATTCTCGATCTTCTTACGGAACGCCACGAACGGGAGCACCCGGACGGCGTACGTCACCGCGAACATCACCAGCAGGTAATCCCAAAACTCCTTATTTCCCATCCTGCGCCTCCCGTCCTTCCTCTTCTTCCATCGGGAACAAAACCGCGCCCGCCGCAGAAGCGGCCACCGCGCAGATGATGATGGAAAATCCTTTCGATATGCCGCTAAGCAGCGGCAGGTAATACATACAGCAGCTTAACGCGACCGCGAGCAGCGTGACTTTTAAGACCCTGCCATCCTGCTTCATCGCCGGGACGATGATCGCTATGAACATCCCGTAGATCGCGATCCCCAACGCATCCGTGACATTCCCCGGCAAAACGTCCCCGCAGATTGCGCCCGCAAGCGTCCCAAGCGTCCAGCCCAGATATGGCAGCAGCGCAAGGCCCGCGAAATAGCGGCTTCCCACTTCGCCCTTCCGGCTCATCGCCACGGCAAAGATCTCGTCGGTAATGCAAAATCCAAGCGCCAGCTTCTGCGGCGTCCCAAACTTCCGGTCCGTCTTCTGCGACAGGGAAATGCCCATCAGCGCATAGCGCAGGTTGATCACGAATTGCGAGACCGCCATCTCAATGTAAGAGCCTGCCGCCGCCATCACGGTGATCCCGGCAAACTGCCCGGCGGAGGTCAGGTTCAAAGCGGAGACCAGCGCGGCCTCCCACCAGCTTAGGCCGGAAGCGACGGCCGCGATCCCAAATGTAAATGATACGGACAGGTACCCGATCCCGATCGCGGCCCCATCCTTGATCCCTTGTATGAATTGTCTCATTCCGCCCTCACCACGACGTGGCACGCCACGCTCTTCGTCCCAAGCGTCAGGATCACGTCCGTCTCCCCTTCCCCTGCCGCGTCGACGCGCGCGTAATCGTTATAGCCCGTCACCGCCGCGACGGACTCATTCTTGCTTTCCCATTTCCCCTCATAATAATTTGCCGCAACATACGGCTCGACGCTGTCATACAGATAGCCGCTTTCGCCCAACGTCAGCTCCATCGTCGTCTGGCTCAAAGTCAGACCCGTGATCGCGGGCTTCGCCACCACGACGTGGCACGCCACGCTCTTCGCCCCAAGCGTCAGGATCACGTCCGTCTCCCCTTCTCCCGCCGCGTCGACGCGCGCATAGTCGCCATAGCCCGTCACCGTCGCGACCGATTCATCTTTGCTTTCCCATTTCCCCTCATAATAGTCCGCCGCATCGTAAGGCTCGACGCTGTTGTACAGATAGCCGCTTCCGTCCGGGGCCAGCTCCATCGTCGTCTGGCTCAAGGTCAGGCCCGTGATCGCGGGCTTCGCCACCACGACGTGGCAGGACGCGGTCTTTGTCCCAAGCGTCAGGATCACGTCCGTCTCCCCCTCTCCCACCGCGTCGATGCGCGCGCTGTCGCCATAGCCCGTCACCGTCGCGACGGACTTGTCCCTGCTCTCCCATTTCCCTTCGTAATAGCGGGACGCTTCGTACGGCTCGACGTTGTAAAGTATGTACCTGCTCTCGTCCGGCTTCAGCGACAAGGAGCGCGCGATGGAGAGCGACGTAATGACGCTCGGGATCACTTCCACCTGGCATTTTGCCTTTTTCTTGCCGATGGAAACCGTCACTTCCGCTTTCCCGGATTTCTCATGGCTGTTGAGCGAGATCATGTTCTGGCCCCAGACGGACGCGCTGACAATGGAGGGCTTCGACGATTTCGCCTGGACGCGGTAATACTGCATCGCCTTCGCCGGCTTCGCGCCCGCTTTCATCTGCACGGTTTTCTCATATCCCATCAAGACGCTTTTTTTCGGCAGCGAAACCTTCTGGATCGCGGGTTTTTTGACTGTCACCTTGCATTTGAACGTCTTTCCGTGGACTTTCGCGCGGATATAGGCCGTCCCGGGCTTTTTCGCCTTTACCCTGCCCTTCGACGCCGTCGCGACGCCGCTGTTGCCCGAGCTCCATTTCACAGAATGCCGACAGCCGGACAGCTTCAGTTGCTTCGTCTGCCCGAGCTCCAGCCGAAGGCTCGTCTTGTTGAGCTTCGGAGCCTCGACCGTCACCGCGCAGCTTACCGACTGCCCGCCCGCGCTCGCCGTGACGACGGCCTTTCCTTTCTTTTTCGCCGTGACTTTCCCGCCTGCGGAGACGGACGCCACGCCTGGATCCGAAGAAACCCAGGAAGCCCCCGTCTCAGGGTAGACTTCCAAGACTTCCGACTGCCCTTTCACCAGCAAAAGGGACGTGCGGCTGATCTCCATCGGGTCAGGCTCTTCTTCCTGCCAGCCGCTCCCGCTATCGTCTTCACTGCCGCCGCTATAGCCTTCGCTGCCGCCAGAACCGCCGCCGTAACATTTGCTGCAGGGCGTCAGCCCCCGCGCGAGCGCCTCACTCAAGGTCGCGGGATAATAATTGCCGCTCCCGCATTTATGCGTATGGTATTTCGATCCGGACGCCGTCACATAGACCGTCGTCTCCGCATGGGCGGCTCCCATGCCCTGGCAGAGCGCGCCGCCCGCCGCCAGCATGAAAAACGCCGCCAGCAGCAAAAATCTCATCTTTGCATTTTTCCAAACTTGTCCCATGTCTCCTCCTTTTCCCGGACGCCGGAAAGCCCTGGCCGCCCGCCACGCCATCCGCAGTTCAGGCTCCTTAGCTGAACTGTTACCGAACTTAAACTGGCTGCATATCGGCAATTTCCTTTATCTTTTCAAGAGATAAAGCGGTTCCGGCAGCAATGTCTTCTAAGGAAAATTTCCCTAATCGAATCAGCCTTTTTGCCGTTTCCAGTTTTTCGTGTTCCATTCCTTCTTCATATTTTTCCTGATAACTCATCTGCAAAGTCATATACTCTAATCTCCATTTCTCCTCATCCAACTCTCTGGTAAAGTCATCCTCCGGCTTCTTGCCTCTTTCTATTATAATATGTACCGATGTGGCTAGCAAGGATAAATTTTCCCGGAAACCCACTTGCCAAATCGCGCAAGACAAGCTATGATAAAAACCAGACGGGCTGCCGCCAGTCCTGCGCGGCGGCCCCACGAACCTGGGAAACGCAGTTTAAGGCCCGCGGGCCCTGGCGCGAGATTCGGCCCGTAACAGTTCGGCCTCCGGCTTTCCTGTTACGGAATCCGCCCGTTCCAGACCGCCTTCGGCGGAGGCGGGTTCCCGCTTGGCCAGATCGCCGTTTCCCTTGATACCCACATTATTTTTAGGAGGAACGCATGAAAAAAGCACAACGTATCCTTGCCATCATCGGCGTGATCCTGCTGGTCTGCCTGTACCTCGCAGTCCTGGTGTTCGCCCTGTTGGGAAAGGATTTCTTCCCCATGTTCATGGCCGCGCTTTTCGCGACCATCACGCTCCCGGTGCTGCTCTGGGTCTACAGCTATCTTTACCGGAAAGTGCGAAAAAAATCCGACGATGATCTGGCCGATTAAACCCGGCCTTTTCGCTGCGGCAATTACGCGCCGCAGCCGTCACAGGACGACGTGGGCCAATGGATTCCCGGCCTTTCGCTGCGGCGATCACGCGCCGCAGCCGTCACTCCCCGACCGCGACGTTATCAACCGCCGCTTCCCCTTCCGGATCCAAAAAGCGCAGCGTGACCTGCGTGATCTTCCCCGCATCGACCCCTTCAAAATCCGCAAGCGGGATCGAGACGGTCTGGAACTGCCGCTTATATTCCACATCCCCGGACAGATACTGCCACTTATTCAGCCGCACCAGAAACGGCGGATATATCCTGGCATAATCGCCCACGCGAACAGCCGCCTCATGCCCGTTCGCATCCCGCACGACCGCCTCCGCACTTAAGAGCCGCGCCTCTTCTTCCGTAAAATCCCCGCGCAGATCCATCAAGTCAAACCGCAGACTTTTCCCGGACGCATCCAGCCCCGGAAGCAAAAACCGGATCTGGGCGCATTCCCCGTCCTCCTGCTTTTCCTGCGCGCCTTCCTTCGCAAGCTCCCGGCCATCGTCCGCCCCGCCGCTTCCCCATTTCAGGACCGCCACATAATTTCCCCTGGGCTTCCCGTTGGAAAACGTCAGCTTTTCCTCTTTCCAGACTTTCACATGGCTCGCTTCCACATAAGCGCCTTCCATCGTCGCAGTCTCCAAGCGCGTATCCTCCTCAAAATCACAGATCGTCTCCTGGCCGGATCTCGCATATGACTGCACGTACAGCGTCCGCGGGAGGCACGTCCCGTATTTCCCGCAGTCCGTCAAAAGATCCGAAAACGCCGCTTCCCGCGTTCCCATCGTCTCATCCAAAAACGCCCGGACAAAGACTTTGGCGATCTGCTGCTGCTCTTCCTGCGGCAGGAAATTCCGCACGTTCAGCATACGGCTCATCGGCTCGGCCAGATCGTATTTCCCCCACCTGGAATTGAACTGCCCGTGGTTCAGGCCAGCCACGTACAAGGCCGCCTTCATTCGTTTTTCTTTCCCGGTGAAATGGACGTCCTCATACTGCTCCATGCCCTGGAACGTCCGGACGTCCTGGTCGTTCGCCCCCTGCAGCACAAAATAATTCACGTCCGAAAGCTCCACGCTCCGCCCGGACGGATGGTACTGCCCGCAGGTCGGGGCGATGGCGATCAGGGACTGGATGGAAAAATGATAGCCGAACCGATACGCGCCGTTGTCCGGGTAATACGACAGGCTGTTGAACAGATAAGCGAGCGCCGCCGTCTCCCCGCCCCGGGAATGCCCCGCCAAAGCCAGGCTGGAAAAATCCATTTTCTTATAAAGCGGGCTGCCCTCCTGCGAATTGAACGACTCCATCTGCTTCATGTTCTCCAAAAGCAGGACGGCGCGCCCGTCGTTTTCCCCTGCCAGGGCGTTGCACGCGTTCTCGTCCACAGACACCACGACATAGCCGCAGGAAGCAAGGTATTCCCCCAAATATGCATAGCCTAAGTACGAATCCTCCAGCCAGGTGTGGTTTCCGTGCGCCAAAAAAAGCGTCGGACAGCCGTCCGCCTCCTTGGGATACCAGACGATCCCGGACATTGGGACGCTCGTTAAGGGATAGCCCTGGTACGCCTCCTTCAAGATCCCATAGATCCCCTTGTTCTGGGCAAAGCGGCTGATGTCCGCCGTCCCGGAAGTCAGTTCTTTCCCTTTCGGCCCGTAGGTTATGGACAGGGCCGTATACGGGCCGCCCGCGGCATACTCCCGGAACGCCGCTTCCATGCTGTTTCCGGCTTCTTCGCCGCTTCCGGTTGTCTCGCTCTGGCCCGCTGTCTCGCTTCCGACTTTTTCGCTACTCCCGGTTGTCTCGCTTCCGGCCCCTCCGCCGCTTTCAGTTGTCTTATTCTGGCCTGAATCCCCCGCGCTTCCGGCTTCTTCGCCCTCCCGGGCGTCTTCGGCAAGCGACAAGTAAGTTTCCACATACGTATCCGAAAAGCCGTCCGACGCCAGGAACAGCGCGGCGGCAAGCAGCAAAACCGCAGTGCAGGCCAGGCACGCAAGAACCGTCCCGCCCCTTCTTTTATGATACAGGACGGCCCAGAGGCTTTTAAGGAAAAACGCCGCAGCCGCCCCGAACGCCGCCGCGAGGCAGAGGCTCTCCCCCTTCCCCATGGAAGGGCTTTCGGACATCATCCAAAACGCGGGCGCGCACAGCAGCAGGAAGGAAAAAAATTCCACCATGCCGCTTTGCAAAAACAGCCTCACGGCTTTCCCGATCCCCCACAAAAAAAGGGCCGCAAGCGGCGCGGCTGCCAATGACACCAGCAATTTCCCCGCCCAGGCCGGACGCATAAACTCTCCCGCCATCATCCCGGCGCACAGGCTGGACAAGAAGACGGACGCCCAAAAAAGCAGCGTCCCCGTCCCTTCCCAATTTTTCTTCCGATACCCTGCAAAACGCTGCCTGCCGATCCCGTAGGCGCGCCGGATCCCGTCTAATCCCCGCCCCCAAAAAGAGCGGGCAGCCTTCCGCCTTCTCATGGCTTCTCTTTTTTCCGGTCCGCCTTGCCCTGGAATCTCGCCTCGTCCACCACGAACCGCTCGTGGACGCCTTCCCCGATCTTCCCGGCCTCATCGTGGGCCTCCACAAAAAATGTCAGTTTCCGCCCTTCGACCTCCGTTAAGACCGTCTCGCAGCGTACGCGCATCCCGACGGGCGTAGGCGCGAGATGGCTTACTTCCAAACGCGTGCCTACCGTCCCCGTCCCTTCTTCCAATTCCTCCGCTATGCTCGTCCACGCCGTTTCCTCCATCAGCGCCAGCATACGCGGCGTCGCAAGGACGTCTAACGTCCCGCTCTTATAAGCCTTCGCCGTATCCGCAGGCGTGACTTCCATTTCTCTTGTTCCCCGTATCCCAACTTCTAACATCCCGTTCCTCCTTCTCGATTCTGATCTTCCTGCCATTCCAAAACCAAAATGGCAGCTCTCTTCCGTTTCCCATCCCCTCCATCTTGAGGGGCTTAGGCGCTTTGCGCCCGTCCAACTTCCAATCTTCCTTCCATTCCAAAATCAAAATGGCAGCTCTCTTCCGTTTCCCATCCCCTCCATCTTGAGGGGCTTAAGCGCTTTGCGCCCGTCCAACTTCCAATCTTCCTGCCCTTCCAAAATCAAAATGACAGCCCTCTTCCGTCCATCCCCGCTTAGCGCGTTTTACAGCCGGATCTCTTTTTTATCGCCATGCAGGATCAGCTCCCGTTCCGTGTTGCTGATATCCACCAAGGCCCCGCTCCTGTCGTACTGCGTCAATAGCTCCGTATTCCGCGCCGGGACTTTTTTCCCATGATCCGAAAGGAAATCCTCGATTTCTTCCTGGCTGCCATACCGGAGCAGACGCCGGATCTCGGCAAGGCTGAGCTGGCTTCCCTGCCCCTCCCCGCCGGGCGCGCCCTGCACGGAAAAGCCGTCGTCCTCCCGCACGTCCGCGGCCACGTCCTCCCTCTCCTCTATCTTTTCTTCCAAAACCTCCGGAAACGCTTCCGGCTCCGCCTGCTCCGGCTCGTTCCATACCCTGTCCCAGACGGATTTCAGGAAATCCACCGCCCGCAGCGCAAATCTGCGAATCCCCTCGATCAGGCCCGAACGCTGTTTTTCCTGCTCCGACCTTTCATATCCGCGCCTGGATATTTCTAGCGTCACGCCCTCTTCCGCCTGCTTCTGGCCGTCCGTCCCGCTGTCCTTCGCAGGCTCCTTCGCCTTTTCCGCTTTCTTCTGGCTGCCCGGCTCATAGACAACGCCCTGTTTCTCCAACGTCTCGTTGAACGCGGACGCATCCACCGGGCCGCGCTTTTGCTGGCTCACCTTCGTGTATTCATAATATTTCTGCCCACTGACCTTATCTATCATGGAAATCCCTTCTTCCCCGTGCAAGGTTCCCTCTCCCGTTTTTCGCAATAGAGGCAGGCCTGGAATCGTCATGGAAAAAATTGTAACAGTTCAGCCTTCGGCCTCACAGTTACGGAATACGGCTCATTTCAAATTTGCCTTCGGCAAAGAGCCGGATTCCCACTCGGCAAAATTTACACAAAATTTACACATTCTTACGGACTTTGCAGCAAGTGCAAAGTCCTGGGCTGAACTTTTACAAAAAATTGGAACTTTCGTTATCCGGATCGCGCAGATCTGCGCCTGAATGGATCGTTGGCATGACAACCCCTCCCTCCGAAAGAAATTATATATAAATTTCCTTCGGAGGTCAAGGCTCGCCAAAAGAAATGCTATGGTTTAACAACTGTTTCGTCTCCGTGCTTCCCGAATGCCCGGATCTTCCTGAAGCACACTCAATCTGCCGGAACAACCGTGATATCGTCTGCCGGAACAACCGTGATGTCATCCTCCGGCACTTCCGTCGCTGGTTCCTCCGGAACTTCTGGAGCCGCCGGAGCCGCTGGGGCTTGCGGGGCTGCCGGGGCTTGCGGAGCTGCCGGGGCTGTCGTCGCAGGCCTTGAAGGCGTCTGGTCTGCCGGACGTTCCCCCTTGCTTATGACAAGCGTGACCACCGTTCCTTTCGCCACTTGCGCGTCTGCTTCCTCACTCTGGCTGACAACGCATCCCTCTGCCACCTGGGAATCATATTCTGATTCCGTCTCTGCCTGCAGTCCCGCCGCTTCTAACGCGGCAACCGCTTCCTCTTCCTGGGAATAGACCACATTTGGCACATTTACCATTTCCGGCCCCTTGCTTATGACAAGCGTGATCGGCTCATTCGTCCGCACGACGCTTCCGGCAGGAAGCCCCTGGCTGATGATCTTCCCCTTTTCTACTTCTGTGCTGTATTTCTTTGTTATCTTCCCAAGGGCATAGGTATAACCCTCTTTCTTCTTTAACCGTTTCAGCTCTGCGACCGCCTCATCCTTCGTCATTCCCGTCAGATCCGGAACGGTAAGCTCTGCCGTCTCTTCCGAAAGGCTTCCCAACGAAACCAGCAGTATTACCTCTGTCTTTGTCGGAATTTTTTCTTCCGGGGACACACTCTGGGAAATGACGCGCCCTTTTTCCACAAAGTCGTCATAATCTTCCGAAATATCCTCATCGGTGATCAAAAGCCCCTGGGCCTTCACGATCCGGATCGCCTCTTCTTTTTCCAGCCCCGTCAGATCCGGCATCATAACCTCCTGGTTCCCGCCGCTCATGACCACAAACACAGTCTCGCCTTTCTGAACGATATCCCCTCCGTAAGGCGACTGCGACAAAATCTTGTCTTTTTTGATCGTCTCACTATAATTCATGCCATTTATCTTGAGTTTCAGCCCCATATCCCCAAGGATATCTTCCGCCTCCTGATAAGTCATGCCCGAAATGTCCGGTGCATAGGCATCCGATTCCCCAAGCGCCTCTTTACTCCCCTTGCTGCTGATTTCTTTCGGATTAAAGCTGATCACTCCAGTCGCGCCAAGCGCCAGGATGAGTATCGCAAACGCCCCCACCCCTGCCGCAAGCAGCTTCTGCCAAAGCGGCAGTTTCATGCTCTCCGCTTTTTTCTTCTCCTCGATCACACGCTCCATTTCTTCCTGCCGTCTTAACACGCGGCAGAATGTATCCGCGCTTTGGATCCGATTTTCCGCCTTGACATTCAAACTGTTCATGATGGCGTTCTCAATACTCTCCGGAAGCTCAAATCCAAGCTCGGAAGGCGTCTTCACGTTATCCTCCGACAAACGCTCGATCGACTCCTGCGGGCGAATCCCAGTGATCATCCGATAAAACGTCGCGCCCACGGCATAAATATCAGTCCAAGGCCCCTGATCCCCATGGCTGCGGTACTGCTCTTCCGGGGCATAGCCCGGCTTCAAGATCACCGACAAGCTTCTGGAATGGATGGCCGTGGCATAGCGCGCAGCTCCAAAATCCAAGATTTTTACGCTCCCATTTTTATGGATGAATATATTATCCGGAGCGATGTCCCGGTGGATGATCCCTTCCTTATGCACGCAGCTTAACCCATTCAATACCGATATCATGATCTTCCTGGCTTCTTCAAACGGGATCGTCTTTTCGCGCGCAAGGATTTCCTTCACTGTCTCCCCTTCCAGAAATTCCATGATAATGTATCCTGTGCCATTTTCCATAAAGCAATCGTAAATATCGACGATTTCAGGAATGCCGTTAAACTTTGCCAACCGCTTGGCCTCTGACAGGAAACTTTCCAGACCTGCCTCGAACTGCACCGTGGCGTCTCCGGAATAAACCGTCAGTTTCTTGTCTCCATAACTTCTCGTCGCAAAATCACTCGGCAGATACTCTTTGATCGCCACCTTGCGCTCCAACTGCGCGTCCCAGCCGATATACGTAACTCCGAACCCGCCGCAGCCCAGCACCCGCCCTACAATATATTTCTGCGCCAAAATTTTTTCCGGAAGCAGGTAATATGCCTCTTTTACCTTCGTTCCCCGCCGATAACCGCAATAAGGGCATACTTCCTGCCCCTCTTCAATTTCTGCCATACAACCCATGCATCGGATCATTCTTCTCCATCTCCTATATATTCATAAATGCCTTCATCCTTCACTGCAATATCCTCTTCCCCATACTCTTTCAAAAAGGAAAGGTATGTCGTCATCCTATATTCCTTATAATCCTCATAAGCCGCCTTATTGATCGGGATTCCCTCGTCATTATCCATATAAGCGATGCTCTGCAGCCTGTCGTTCAGCAAAAGGGAAATTGCGAACATCGCTGCATTTTCCTTATTTTTTCCTGCATTTGCCCGAACCCCGTAGCAATGGCAGCAAGATTCCACCAGCTTCCCTCCTTCCACGATCGGGACAGCGGCAAAATCTATGGGCGGGATCTCATCGACGGTAGCCGCCTTTACCCCTTCCATTATGGATAAGTCCCCTGCGATCAGCCCTGCTTCGGCGGTATCTTCCTGAAATTCGCTGTAGGGATCCGCCTCCCAGCCATATCGTAATTTTTTCCCTTCCGCCAGGATCTCTTCTTTGTCATAGCTCTTCGGGATCTCATCGCATTTGTTTTCATTCACATAAACAATTCCCGGCTGCATCGCCGTGGGCATCTCGTAACGCGTCTTCTCCCATCTCTCCGAAAACATATATTGCTCCAGATCCAGCGTCCGGAGCAGCGGGGACAGATCCGCGCATACTTCCTCCGCTTCTTGCCCCTCCGGCAGATAATCCGCGCAAAACACATCCGGCAGATTTTTTTCTTCTATCGCCAAGGACAGCCTCTCCTCATAATCCTCCGCCGGAACCGTCTCCACCTCTACCGAAACCTGCGGGCATTCTTTTCCCATCTCTTCCTGGAACGCCTCTGCCAGCGCTTCTGTGTCTATCCCTCCCCTGGCTTCGATCCACACTTGAATGGCGTCCTCTTGAATGCTTCCAACGTCAATCTTTCCACGTCCGGAAAACACAGTCTGCGACAACAGGAACGCCGTCAAAGATACCGCCGCCGTCATCGCCGTGCCGATCCCAACCGCCCATTTTCGGATCTTCCGCTTTCGCATCTCTTCTTCCGGCAGATCTACCTTCTTCTTGCCAAGGATCGCGTCCCGAAATTTCTCTGCCGTCTGAAAACGCAGCCGCGGGTCTACCGCCATCGCCTTCATGACGATGCGGTCAAGTCTGGCGTCCCAGTCCGCGCCCCTCTCGCTCGGGGCCTGAAGCCCGTCCTCCATCAGCCTGTCCATGGCGTCCTGCGGTTTTTCGCCCGTGACCATCTCATAATATACCGCGCCTACCGCATAAATATCCATGAAGCTTCCTTGCCCGCTTCCAGACTGATATTGCTCCGGCGGCGTATATCCTACTTTCACGATCGCATCCGTCTGCTCGTCCGTCTTCGTTCCCTGCAGGCGCGCCGCCCCAAAATCCATCAGTTTGATCTTCCCGTCTTCCATCAAAAAAATATTGTCCGGGCTGACATCCTTATGCACAAGCCCCTGATAGTGGATCTTCTGCAACGCGTTAAGGATTGCGACGATGTACGCCGTGGCCTCCGTCGGCTCCATCTTCCCCTCTTGCTTCATCCTGTCTTTCAACAGCACGCCGTCGACATATTCCATAATGATATAGGCCGTCTTATTCGCCTCAACATAATCATAAATGTTCACGATATCGCTTTCCCGGGAAAACTTCGCCATATTCTGCGCCTCTTCCTGGAAGCGTTTCAGAAGTCGGTCAAACTCTTCCTGCTTCTCACCGGAAAAAATCCCAACCTCCGTTTCCCCTGCCCCTCGGTTCACAAGGCCCGCTGGAAAAAATTCCTTGATCGCGACCACGATGCTAAGCATCCTGTCATACGCTTTATAAGTGATCCCAAATCCCCCGATGCCCAGCGCCGTGCCGATGATATAGCGTCCTTTCAGCATGGTTCCCGGCCTTAACTGGCATGCCTGGTACTCTTCCTCGTCCTGCGTATGCCCGCACCATGGGCATACCTCATACTCTCCTTTTACCCTGAAACAATGGAAACATAATTGTCCTGACATAATCCCATTCCTATCTTCCGTTGTATTGTGACGGCCCATCCAATGGAAGGGGACGCATTTTCTTAATACCGTCCCCTGTTCTGAAGCTCCCAGCGAAGATCCGCCGCATCAGCAGCCGCCCGATCCGCGTTCTGCCTTTCCAGCTCAAGCTGCTGTTGATGATACCGGGCATTTTCCTCCCGTATGCTTTTCTGCTCCGCCAGTATTTTCTGCTGCATTCTTATGTTCTCTTCATGCTGCTTCCTTTGCTGCGCCATCATTCTTTGATGATTCAAGTTCTTTTCGTATATCCCGACAGCATCCCGCCAGCTATACGCCTGCTGCCCTGCCAAGATCCCATATATCTCCGTCAGGGCTGACCTGCTGCGGTACGCTTCCGGCACCATGAGCAGCAATAATCCATTCTCCTGCCCGATCTGATCCATCTCCCTTTGAATGCCGCTTAACTCCCGCTGGGCAGCCGCCATATGCCGTTCGATATCCGGCAGCCGCTTCTCCTCTTCTTCTTTCTTTTGGACTAAATGCCGCTTCTGCAGGAATATGATAAGCGTGGATACGCTGAATCCCACGATATAGCTGATCGCGCCTACTATGACCGTCACCGCGCTCATCCCAAACATCTCCCGCATACTCAACGCCACCCAGGTAGGGACGCCATAAGTAAGCAGATAATAAACCAACAGGATCAGCCATATCTTTACTTTTGTGTTGTAATTCAAGATGCTGTTCCGCTGGTAATTCAACGACCCGATCTCATCCTCCTTCTCTCTCCTTCTCTTTTCAACGTTTTCAATCTTTGTCAGCACATTAATTTCCGACCTAAGCAGGCTCATCAATTCTTCCCAGCCCATGGTTGAAAGATTTTTCATTTCGCGCCGTTCTCCTTTTCCCCAAACTTCACTTTATATGCCTTGGACATCTCACTGTACACTCTCTTCCCATTAACCACGTTATACGCTCTTATCCCAAAACTGTATTCATGCCCTTTTTTATAATCTTTTCCCTTATAAGAAAATGTTTTTGCGCCATACGCCGTTGCGTTCGGTCCTTGGGATATGGTCTTCCACACTTTATATCCCCCATTGTCCACCTTCCTTAATACTTCTATTTTCTGAGCATTTGCAGCGTTCCACTTGATCGTCAATGTCTTCTTTTTTGCATTTACTTCTATTTTTTTCATATTGATCCCAAACGGCTTTTTCTCCCTTGTATAACGCATGATATTCGACGCCGCGCATACTTTTTTGCTCCCGATTTTCTTATACGCTTCCACAATATAATAATAAGACTTTCCAGCCCTCGGCTTCATATCCTGATACCATGTTTTTCCATCTTTTGAAAATCTTAAATCATCTTCCGCGCTTTCAAAAATTTTTTTATATTTCCCGTTCTTTGCATCTGACCGTGAAATAATATATCCATCCGCTCCCTTTACTTTGGAAAACCAGATCAGCAATGTCGGGATCTTATTCTGCTTTCCGCCCCACCCCAAACTTATCTTTGGTGCTTTCAACATTGCTCCCGCACGCTCTTCTGCAGCCAAGCTTTCCATTCCATTTTCCGCAATATTTACAGACTTTGCCATCGCTTCTGCATTCGACACGCCCCCGAATGCCAACACAACTGCTAACGCCATAGAGATCAATCTTTTTTTCATCATCTTTCCATCCTTCTTTCCGAATTTTTATTTAATCTCATTATAATATCCGTTTTGAATATTTTCAATATAAATATTCGTTTTGCGTTTCTGAGGATTGTTTTAATGGCAGGCAGTAAGATTGGCTGCCTGCCGTCCAAACCTCAATTCTTTTTCCCTATGCTAATCCCCGGCAAATTCACATAACGGCTGTAATATTTTTTCCCATCGACTGAATTATAAGCCCGCATCCGGAATTTATATTCATGCCCTCTCCGGAAACCATTTTTATTGTAAGATGCAGACGCCTTCCTCTTGCTTGCGTCCACAGTCATCCAGATCTTATATTTCCCATTATCCTCTTTTCGTTCTATTTGGACTTTTTCCGCATTGTCCACCGCCCATGTGAACGTCAACATATACTTGCTTTTATCCACTTTCATTCCTGTATTTCGTAAGTATTCTGGCTTTTTCCCCGGCGTGTATGCCGCTGTTCTTGACTTTTTTCCATAAATTTTCTTCGTTCCTACTTTTTTATACGCGATAGCATACATATATATAGATTGGCCTGCCTGCGGTTTTTTTATACAAATCCTCTTATCGCCCCGCTTTCCCATAAAAACCTTATAATAAGGGCCGTTTTTGTTTTTCGACCAATACAGATCATAGCCATCCGCCCCTTTTACCTTTTTATACAACCACACCTTTACGGAAGATCGCCCGCTCCCAGTGAACCATGCAATTTTCGGCGCTTCTAATTTTCCTGCCGCCCGCTCTTCCAGCACAATTTCCTTCTCGCTGCCCATCCCAGCAACAGAAACCGCAGCCTGTTCCGGCACGATCCCCCATACCAACAGCGCCGCCAGCAGCATGGAGATCAACCTTTTCTTCCTCATCTTTCCATTTCCTTTCCAATGCTTGGTTTGAATTTTCTGGCCTGGGCATGGGCAACGGTAAACAAACTCCCGCCCAAGCCAGATTTATTCCATATCATCCTGCTATTTTTTGAAGAAGCCCTGCAGGTTCACATAATTACTGTAATATTTCTTTCCATTTACCACACGGTACGCCCGGATCCGGAATTTATAGGTATGCCCTTGCCTAAAAATACTCTCATCATAAGAAAAAACCGCTTTCTTTTCGCTGGCGTTTACTTTCTTCCAGATCTTATACCCGCCATTATCCTCTCTTTTCTCGATCTGAACTTTCTGCGCATTTTTCACAGACCATGTGATCCTCGCCTGATGGTTCGGCAAAAATACGATATTGCCGCTTAAATCCGATGGTTTCCCTAATACGATCTTTTTTGAGGCCGCAGATTTCTCTCCGTATATCTTTTTCCCTCCGACTGACACGTAAACGGCCACCTTATAATAATAAGATTTTCCCCCTTTCATCCCCGCATCTTTTATGGATGTCACGTTTTTCCCCACGGTTTTTATCTTTTTGTAGCTCCCATTCTTGGATGTGGAACGGTAAACGCCATAGCCTTGCGCGTCTCCCAGGCGTTTCCAGGACACCTTTACGCTATTGTAAGAGAGCAGCTTTGCAGATACTTTGGGCTTTGGCAGATTGCTCACTTTCACCGCGCAGCTTAACTTTAGCCCTCCTGCTTTCACTGTAACGACCGTTTTTCCGGCTTTTTTTGCCGTCACCACCCCATCCCTGCTTACGGATGCGATCTTGGCGTTATTGACCGACCAGCTCACGCTGACATATCCGCTTCCTGTCTTTGACACAACAGCCCGCAGCGCATACTTTTTCCCTACTTTCAAATTCAAAGATGACTTATTCAATTTTATCCCTGTCACCTTTGTGGCCGCAACGGCTTTCTTTTTCACAGACACCTTGCAGGACGCTTTTAAGCCATTTGAAGCGGTCGCCGTTATGGTAGCTGAGCCTTCGGCATTTGCCGTCACATTCCCGAAAACATCGACCACAGCCACATTCTTATTGCTTGAGGTCCAGACAACCGCTTGATCCGTGGCATTGCTGGGCGAGATTGAGACAGCCAATGTCCGTTTCTCGCCTATTTCCAGGGACAGGCTCACAGGGCTGACCGTCACCTTCGTTACCGCAACTTCTGTCTCCCCGGCATTCCCGCTGCCGCTTCCCGCGTTCCCGCTATCGCCTCCAGCATTCCCGCTGCCGCTTCCCGCGTTCCCGCTATCGCCTCCAGTATTCCCGCTGCCGCTTCCCGCGTTCCCGCTGTCGTCCCCGTCGCCTGCGCCGTCCTGCTTTCTTTCCGATACGGTGACAACGCAATCCGCACTCTTGCCTCCCGCTGTCGCCGTTATCGTCGCCGTCCCTACGGCATTTGCCGTCACTGTCCCATCCTGGCTGACAGAAGCCGCCTCCTCATTGCTTGAGGCCCAGGCAACCTTTTGGCCGCTGGCGCCGCTTGGCGAGATCTGGACGGAGAGTTTCTGTTTTTCCCCTACTTCCAATGACAGGCTCGCAGGGCTGACCGTCACCTTCGTTACTGCAACTTCTGTCTCCCCGCCGTCCCCGTCACCTGCGTCGTCCTGTTTCCTTTCCGACACGGTGACAACGCAATCCGCGCTCTTGCCTCCCGCTGTCGCCGTTATCGTCGCCGTTCCCGGCTTCAAAGCCCTCACTTTCCCATCTGCGCCCACGTTTGCCACGCCAGGCTGATCTGATCTCCAAGACACCTCATCGTACGCATCCGACGGCTCAATTGTGGCCGCCAGCAGATATTCCTCTCCCACTTCCAGGGAAAGCTCCGTCTTGTCCAGGCGAATGCTCTTTACGGATCTGTCGGCTTCCCAATGCGCGTACAGCGTATGCGCACGGTAATCCGACACAACAGTCTGCGCCGTCACTTCCTCGCCGCCTTCCGGCTCTGTATACCATCCGGCGAACACATATCCGTCGCGGGAAGGCTCTGGCATCTGCCCATATGGCTGCCTGTAATATGCGGCATAATCGCCTTCCTCCAAACTGCCGCCCGCAGCATCCAGGCTGCATTTTACCCCATTGTCCAGGCTGACAAAAACAATCCCATCCTCATTGCAATATTCTTCCGCCGCGCTTTCGGAATACCCATAAATTTCCAGGCCTTCGCTGCACCCTGAAAACGACAGTTCTATGCTGCTTACCTGTTTCGGTATGTATGCGCTTTCCATACTTACGCATCCCCAAAACGCAAATTCCCCTATGCTCCGCAGGCTTTCCGGAAGATCTGCGCGCAAGAGCTTATCGCAGCCGTCGAAGGCGGACGCCCCGATCGCTTCCACCCCTTCCTGGATGCTTACTTCCGTAATGCGGCTGTTCTCATAAAACGCATTCTCCCCGATCCGCGTCACGCCGCCCAAGATCTCTACTTTCCCACCTTTCCCTGATGGGAAGCAGATCAGTTCCGTTTTTTCCTTATCGTACAATATGCCGTCCTGCGAGCTATACTCCGGATTATCCCCGGACACTTCTATTTCTGTCAGGCTGCCGCAGCCGTAAAATGCCAATCTGCTAATTTCCTCAACGCTTCCCGGAATTTCTATTTTTTCAATGGCGTCATTTAAGGAAAATGCATTTTCCCCTATTTTCTTCACGCTCTTGCCATTGACCTCGTCTGGAACTGTTACTACCGAAGCGCTGCCCGTGTATTCCGTCAGCTCCAGCGTCCCGTCTTCTAATTCTTCATATTGAAACTCCGGCTGCTCTTCCGGCTCAAGGCCTTCCACCCCATATTCCTGTACCAGGGCGTCATATTCATCCGCCGTGATATTTAAGACAGACCCATGATGCATCACGGTCGGCAGCGACGTCTCCAATTCCGCGTAGTCCTCGCTTTCCAAACGATCTGCCCCCAGGAAATAATATCCACCGGAAGCATACGCGTCCATCGCAACGCCCCATTTTGCATTTGCCGTCTCCACATCGTCGCTGTTGAACGCGAATAAGATCGGCCCCAGGTCATGGGCAAACCCGTCCTTTACCCGCGTCCATTCCCCTAACAGGGAATCGGATCTCTCAATATAGGCGTCATACCCGCTGTAGTCCACGCAGATCCGGTAATAATCGCCTGTTTCCGGATCTTTTGCCACGGTGACGTCTATCACGCTGTTCTCGCTTTCGATCCAAAGCTTTGGTTCTGTAAATGTATGGAAGTCCCTGGTCTTGCAATAGTATACCTGCTGCTTCCCGTAATTATCCGCTGGCGTCGTAGATGCCCAGAATAAAAGATATTCCTGCGTAGTCTCGTCATAACACGCCTCCGGCGCCCACGCGCATCCGGCATCAATCCCGGCAGCGACCTCTACCATCCTTTGCTCGCCCCAATGCACCAGGTCATCCGATTCCCATACCATGACAGCCTGGCTTCCATTGCGCGACACGACCCCATTCCCCTGATATGCGGACAGATCGGTCGCCAACAGATAGAATTTATCCCCTTCCGGAGAACGGAACAAGTACGGGTCGCGCAATCCCGTCGTTCCCAGCGTGGATTCCAGGATCGGATCTCCGCCGTTCATCTCGCCCCATGTCAGGCCGTCCCTGCTTGCCGCAAAGTAAATCTTCTCTTGTCCCTCGCCGTATCCTTTGTAATAAGCGAAAACATAATCCGTCGTCGCATCCAGGCTTGGTTTCTTTTTAACCGTCAGCTCAAATTCCCGCGATACGTCCCCGCTTCCCTGCATCAACGTCGCTGTCAGCGTTACCTTCACATCTTCTTCCTGCCTTGTGACGATCCCGCCCGGGACATCCCCCTGCGCTTCCACCGAAATGACGTCTTCTTCGCTGCTCTCCCAGATAATGGGGGACCCTGCGATCCCTTGCACGGGCAGCGTGATATTCCCTTTTATATGATCCGCATTCGGGATTTCCATGGCGTTAAACGCGTCCAGCTCTGTCTTCCCTACGCTTTTTACGGTCACGTCAAAGGATTTCCGGTATATTTCCTGGTCGTCGTGCATTGCGATCGCCGTCACGGTTATCGTCTGCTCTTCCAGCCCGTCATATCGATAGTCCCCGTCATTTCCGATCACGGATTCATCGCTTGACTCCCAGTTAAGGGAAAGGCCGTCTTTCTCCTTCGGGAACGTCAAGTCATGGCAGACTTCGCCAAGGCTTTCGTTTTCCCCTCGTATGTCGTCCTCCGTCAGATTTTCCGCTATGCCTTTCGCAAGCTCCGGCTGCGCCATCTGCTCATAATAGCAGTCCAGCACTTCCTCTCCCGTCAGTTCCTCGCCATAAATTTCTATGCCATAGACTCCGCCTTCGTAAAAATCATCATAATAAGGGGAACGTCCGACATAAGCCACAAGATCTGTCCCGAAATCCGTCGTTGTCTTTGTCTTGCTATCCCTGCACGCCTCCACGCCGTTGTAATATCCTGTGATGCTGTCCGGCGTAATGACTGTGGTATACATTGCCCAGCCTGTCCCTGTCTTTACGTCAGAAGTCATTGTCTCTGTACTAAACGGCGCGCTCGCCGAATCGGCGTCCGTCCACACGGACTTAAATACGTCTCCAACCTCCGCAGGGGACAAAAGCCAATAGTTCATGGGGCTTTCATTGGAATAAGAGCTGTCCACATACTTGCTTTTCGTCCCAAAATACATTGCGGAATAATAATCGGATCTTGTCTGGTTCTTCAGCCAGACGTTGATGGTCAAAGTATCCTGATTTTCAAAAATCTCGCCCGGGAGTTCCAAATATGCCGCATCCGAAGAAGGCCCGCCTCCCGGCAGCGTCAAAATCCCTTCCGCGATCGCCGCGCTTTCCCCGTTCAGCTTCGCATAAAAGCCGTTCCCGGAAAGGTCTTCAATCTCCCAGTCTTCCAAATCTTCCTCGCTAAATCCATAAGACGCCAGGAGATTTCCCTCCCGTTCCCAATGCGCATACAGCGTATGTTCCCGGTAAGCGGACACATCCGTCTCGTCCGTCACTTCTTCCCCGCCTTTTGCCGCAGTATGCCATCCCGCAAAACGAAAGCCTGCGCGGCTCGGCTCTGGCAAAGCCCCATACGGCTCATGGAAATATACGGTCTTTGCATTCTCGCCCTCTTCCAGATTGCCTCCCGCCGCATCAAAATTGCAGATAACGCCATTGTCCAGGCTGACGAACGGAATGCCGTTGGATGCGCAGTATCCTTCTGCATAGGAATCAGAATCCCCGTATACGGTCAGATCAGTCCCACACCGTTCAAACGCGTCCGTTCCTATGCTGGTCACATTATTGGGTATGTATATGCTATTCAGATTATCGCACCAATAAAATGCATCATCATAAATGCTTTGCTGGTTTCCCTTCAATTCCAGTTCTTCCAAGCCTACGCATCTATAAAAAGAAAACCAGCCGATTTCTTCCAGGCTTTCCGGAAGCTCTATCCCTGTTATGTTTTGGCAATCCCAAAATGCTTCATCTTCAATTTTTCTTACGCCTTCCGGAAGCTTTACATTCCCTCCCCTCCCATTTGGGCATATTAATAAATTTTCCTTTTCTTTATCATATAATATCCCATCTTCCGAACTATAATTCAAATTATTTTCCGCTACATCGATCCAGACCAAACTCCGGCAATTTGCGAATGGGCTTTCATTCCCTTCCCCCTCTAGTTCTTCCAAACCTTCCGGAAGCTCTATCCTTTCAAGGCTGCTGCAGCCCCAAAATGCCTGTTTTCCTATCTTGCTTACATTTTCAGGGATAACTACATTCCTTAACTTCACGCAAAAAGTAAACACATGGTCTTCTATTGTCTTCAAATTACTTGGCAATTCTATGTCTGCGATGCCCCCACATTGTTCAAATGCCCCTCTTCCGATCTCGGTCAGGCTTTCCGGAAATTTTAACTCTGTAATTCCTTCGCATCCGTAAAATGCCCTCTCGCCGATTTTTTCCAAGCCATCCGGAAAATCTATCCCCGTCAGATCGCCGCATTCGTTAAATGCCGATTCCCCTATGGCTACCACGCTTTCTGGCAGCTTTGCTACCCCTTCGATCTTTTTGGGGCAAATCAGCAGCTCTGTCTTCCCCTTATCATACAACTTCCCCTCTTCCGAACTATAAGCCATATTCTTTTCCGATACGCCTATCCAGCTTAAATTCTCACATCCATTAAATGCCCCTTCCCCAATCTCGGCCACCCGCTCCGGCAACTCGATCTTTTCCAACTTCCTGCATTCACAAAATGCATAATTTCCTATTTTCTCCAGCGCTCTCGGTAATGCCACCCCCATCAGATCGTCACATCTCTCAAAGGCGTACTCGCCTATTTCTTTTACGGTTTCTGCCAGCTCCACTTCCCCTTGCATCCCGCCTGGGCATACGATCAATCTTGTCTTTTCCAGATCATACAGCAGTCCATTTTCCGAACTATAATTCACATTTTCCGCCGAGACATCTATTTTTGCCAAACTATTGCATCCGATAAATGCACTTACTTCTATTTTCTCCAAATTAGGAGGAAGCTCTATCTTTTCAAGGCCACTGCACCCGATAAATGCCGAACCTTCTATTTCCCGCAAACTTTCCGGAAGCCTTACATCCTTTAATCCATCACAGCCTTGAAACACTATTCCTTCTATCCTCTCAAGCCCTTCTGGCAGCACAATTTCTCCCAAATTATAACATCCGCTAAACGCGAACCCCTCTATTTCTTTCAAGCCCTCTGGCAATTCTACCCTTACAATATCCGTATTATTTGCAAAAGCATCTTTGATCCGTGTCACGCTTTTCCCGTCAATTTTCCCTGGCACGACGACTTCCGTATCGCTCCCCGTATATTTCGTGATCTCTACCGTCCCGTCTTCCAGCGCCGCATACTGGTAATCCTCAAATGCCAGGCTCCCGCTTGCAGCCCTTTCCCCTGCATCCTGCGCTTGCAGCGCGCTGCTTTCTGTCTGCGCCGCCTCCGCCTGCATCCATGCCACAGGCAGCCCCTGGCTTAACATGGACGCCGCTATTCCTATGCAAAATAAACGTTTCCATTTCACAAGCGATCCCTTCCTTCTTTTTTCCTTTTCCCATTTCCTTCTGATCTCAGAACTCATGTCCGCCGAACCTCCATCTTATCTCTTTGTCTTCGTCTGCTTTGTTTTCGACCACGCGGAATAAATCTTTTCTTTCTTCCCATCTACCGACACTTCTTTATAAGAACGGATCCGCACATAATAATTCTTATTTGGCTTTACGCCCGTCACCTTCTTGGACGTGGTCGTATTTTTCAGCATCACCTTTTTGGTGTCTTTCTTAGAAAATTTGCTTGTTGTGGAGTACTGAAGCTCATATCCTTTTGTCTGCACCGTCTGTTTTTTCCATCTTACCCGAAAATCCCTGGAATTTGGCTCGATCTTTGAGATCCCAAGCCCCTTTGGCCTTATTGTGATGGAAGAGCTGCGCGTCCCCGCATAGTTCCCTTTCAAAACAGCCGTTATCTTATATTTCCCCACATCCTTGCAATTTCCAGAATAAGAAAGCGTGTAATCCGTTCCATTTCTTAATATTTTCCCCTGGCTGTCTGTAAGCGTTACCCCTGGCTTCTGCGTTTTCCCATTATAAGTAAACGTCGCCTTCGTAAGCTTGATATATTTTGCCGCATAGATCACCGTCTTGCTTTTTGCGCCGCACGCGGAGCAGACCCTTTCGATGCTGCCGTTTTGGGACACGCTCGCCTTCGTCACTTTCTCGGTGCGCCAAAGCGCGCTGTTACTTTTATGCGGGCAGTTCTCTTTTGTCAGGTCCCTCGCCTTTACAGAATAATTTCCCTCATACTCGTTATAGTTATCATATCTTTGCAGTGCCAGATAATACGTCCCTTTTTCCAATGATGTCGAACGCGTATAAGCGATCCTCCCAAGCACCTGATTCCAGGACAAATAATCCGTCCAAACTTCCTCGCCCCGCTCATCAAACAGCTTCACCCATAAGCGTTCCATTGGGGAGCTAATGCTGATTTCCAGCATTTTATTCGCTTCCAGGTCAAACCGATAAAAATCCTTCTCATCATTGATGGCAAGCTGCCCTGTGTAAGCTTTCCCCAATTCCATGTCAGAAGCCGTCCCTACCGTATTATTGCTCCCTCCATTCGGCTCGGAATAAGATTCATTGGAAGGCGAAAAAAGCAGGGAAAAACAATATTTCCCATAACTGCCATATAAACTAGCCGAAATATAATATGTGCCTTTTGTCAGATTCCAGCTCCCGGCCACCGTGATATTTTCCGTCGTTGAATTCCACCCCGGGTTATCGCGCAGCAATTCCTCTCCATTTTCATCATATAATTTCCACTGCACATACTCCATATGATAAAAAGTAGCGTTAAAATCAATTTCCCCGGACGTGTCTAACGTCAGCTTCCAGAAATCCTTTTCATCGTTTAAGGCCAACTGCGCATGATATTCCTGCCCATCCATCTCTACCTCATTTGCGGCATCCATGGAATTATTCGATCCTCCGCCCGACTCCGGGAACGTCTCGTCTGAGGACGTCGTTTCTATCATAAAATTATAATCCCCAAAACAGCCGTATCTCTTATACACGCTAACATAATATGTCCCTGACGCTAAGAAAAACGTCTGGTCGATCGGTATGACCTCCGACGTGCTGTTCCAGCCTAGAGTGCCGCTCCATAGCTCCTGGGCATCCGCATCATACAAGGCCATGCCGATATATTCCATGTATGCCATCCCTGTGATCTGGATCTTCCCGGAAGAAGGAAGCGTAAATTTATAATACTGCCCCTCTTCGCCGTTTTCCGTCAATGTCCCTTTTTGCGTCTCTCCCAAAGCATACTCGGCCGCGCCGGAAATCATCCCAAACCGCAGCCCGGCGTCCTGCGCCTGCGGCGCGCTATTTTCTGCCTGCGCCTCTTTTGCCTGCGCCAACTCCATAGGCAGCGCCTGGCACAACAAAGCTGCCGCAATTCCCATGCACAAAAAACGTTTCCACTTCATAAGCATTCCTTTCTTCCTTTTTCCTTTCCTGTTTTTTTCTATTATAATACTCGTTTTGAATATTTTCAACAATAATATTCATATTGCATTTTCTCTGCCGTTCCCATCAGGGCAAGGAAATGAAAAGATGCCGCGCGGGACAGCTTTGTCCCATGCAGCATCCCTTTCCTTCGGATCACTTCGTCTTCAATCGCATTTTTGACGACCATTTCCCATATACTATTTTTGACCCGGACTTCTTAAATGCGCGGATCTGAACATAATAATTTTTCTTCCGGCTCAGCTTCTTGATTGTCACCTTGCTCTTTGAGCCTCCGCTTATTTTCTTCGTCTTCACGCCCTTATTCATGGCTTTTGCCTTACTGTACCGGATCTGGTAGCCGGACGCGTTTGAGACTGTCGACCACTGCAGCTTTAGCGATCCCTTTCCTGTTGTCGAGGACCAACTGGACAAATACCCCTGATCTAATTTCAGTGCCGGAGTATAATCCGTTTTATAGGAGTATCCGCAGTCCTCGCACCTATGCAAGGTATACCCTTTCGCAAAATAGGTCGCGTCTTTCCAAGATGTCTGATATGTCTCATGCGGGCAGTTCTTTTGGGTCAGGTACTCCGCCTTTGCCGTATAATTCCCGGTATAAGAGTTCCCATAAGAGCCATACCTCTGTATCGCAAGGTAATACGTCCCTCTTTCCAAGGATGTCAGCCGTATATAGGAAATCCGGTTTGTCACGGAGTTCCAGCTCGGGCTATTGGACCAGATCTCATTCCCCTTGCCGTCAAATAATTTTATGTATACGCATTCGATCGATGCATTGACACTGATCTTCAGCGATTTCTTTGACGGTATCGTGAATTTGTAAAAATCCTTCTCGTCATTGATCGCAAGCTGCCCCGCATAAGCCTTTCCCAACGCCATGGCGGACGCCGTCCCCACGGTGTTGTTGCTCCCGCCGTTTGTCTCCCCATAAGATTCATTGGAGGACGTGAAGCGCAGCGAGAAGTTGTATTTCCCATAATTACGATTGTTGACATCCGTCGAGATATAATAAGTCCCTTTTGTAAGCTGCAGATCCTCATCAACCGTGATATTCTCCGTCGTTGAGTTCCATCTTGGAGTATCTGACAGTAATTCCTCCCCATTTTCATCATATAATTTCCACTGCACATACTCCATATGATAGAACGTTGCATTAAAATCTATTTTCCCGGATCTGTCCAGGGTGAACTTCCAGAAATCCTTTTCGTCGTTCAGCGCCAGCTGCGCATTGCATACCTGCCCGCCTGTCCCCACGGTATTGGCGGAATCGATGCTGTTGTTTGAGCCGCCGTTTATCTCCTGGAATGTCTCGTCCGACGACATCAGCTCTATCTTAAAATTGTAATCCCCAAAACGATTCGAAGAAAACTTTTCCATGCAGAAATAATACGTCCCTGACGTCAGGTAAAACGTCTGGTCGATCGGTATGACCTCCGACGTGCTGTTCCAGTGCGGATCGCTGTTCCAAAGTTCCTGCGCGTCCGCGTCATACAAGGCCATGTGGATATAGTCCATATATGCCGTCCCTGTAACCTGGATCTTCCCGGAAGAAGGCAGCGTGAACCTGTAATACTGCCCCTCCTCCCCATTTTCCGTCAACGTCCCGTTTTGCGTCTGCCCCAGGGTATATGCTGTCACATTTGAGATCGTCTCCGCGTTCGCTTGCGGCCCTCCCATGAGGACCGCAGCGACTGCCGCCAGTGCAACCGCCATGCTGGCTATGGCCTTTTTCCCAACCTGAATCTTCTTTCCCATCTTCGTTTCCTCCATTTCCTCACATACGCGCCGTTTTCACTGCAGAATAATCGCTGTATATCTTTTTCCCATCTATGGTCTTGTATGCGCGTATTTTGTAATAGTAAGACTTATTCTTCTTTAGGTTCTTATCCCTGTAATAATTTATGGCTTTGCTCTTCAAAACCGTCCGCACCTTAACATACTTCCCTTTCTTGCTTTCTGAACGGTATACCTCATACCCCGATGCGTTCTTTACTTTTTTCCACAGCAAGTTTGCCTGCCTTAAAAACTTTATTTTTATCATCTGTGCCTTTGGCTTCACAAGCATTGTGTATCCTTTTATCATCTCGGAAAACCCTCCATATGACACTTTTCCGTTTTTTACGGAATATGCCCGGATCCGATAACGGTACGCGGTCGCCTGCTTCAAGCCCTTATCCGTATAGCTTACGCTCTTCGCGCCCGAAAGCTTTACCTTCTTCTCCACTTTTGAAGAATCTGCAGGATAACGGTAAATTTCATAACCAGAAGCATTCTTTGCTCCCTTCCAGGACAAGGTGATGCTCGTTGTCTTCTCGGATTTTACGCAGAATCCTGTCACGTCCCCTGCTTTTTCTTCCTTCGGCTTTTCCGGCTCTGAATCTTCCTGCTCTTCTTCCTTCGGTTCTTCCGGCTCTGCCTGCTCCGGCTTCACTTCTTCCTTCGGCTCTTCCGAATCCGGCTTCACTTCTTCCTTCGGCTCTTCTGAATCCGGCTTCACTTCTTCCTTCGGCTCTTCCGGCTCTGAATCTTCCTCTCCTTTCGGTTCTTCCGGCTCTGCCTGCTCCGGCTTCACTTCTTCCTTCGGCTCTTCCGGCTCTGAATCTTCCTCTCCTTTCGGTTCTTCCGGCTCTGGATCCGCCTCTTCCTTCGGCTCTTCCGGATCCGGCTTCACTTCTTCTTTCGCTTCTTCCTGCTTTACGGCAAATGTCTTCGTAACTGTCCCGCTGGAAGATGAGATCTCATTCACAGGCGTAAAATCCATGCGGTAATTCCCCTCCGCCAGATCTAAATACTTGTATTTCCCTGCCGCAACTGTATTTTCCAATACCACCTTCCCGTCTTTCTGCATTTTTACATAAAATTTTTCCGCATTCTTGCACTGCGCCTGGAAGTAAAGCGTATCCCCCGGCCGAAATTCCGTGCATTCTTCGTCCAGCGACGGCTGGCTGCAGAGTTTTGGGGCCTGCATGGATGGATAATACCCGCCCACATCGCTTATCCGGTTAATGCCGTAAACCTGCGCATCATTATTGTAACCCCATCCCCAGATCTGGATGTTGGCGTTCTCCGCCGCTGAAATATCCTTCACGTCCACCGCGCGCCCCTGGGCGCATGCTGGCATCAATGCATATCCTCCGGCATTTTTGCTGACATACCATTTCTGATTCCCGCCATTTCCCCATGCGCCCACCTGGACATTCGCGCCTTCGGATGAATCAGATCCCTTCACTTCCAGCACATTCCCATCTAAGCAGGAAATGATCTTATAAGAATGGTCTGCCTGCCTCTCAAACTTCCACAGGGTTCCCGCGTCCTGCCGATCTGAAACTGAAACGGCATTGTCATCCAGGTTCGCGACTACACGGTTTAATTTCTTATTCGCTATCTTGGCATAAAAATCTGTGCCAATATCCTCGCACCGATCGTATTCCGCCGCCATTGCCGCGTAATTCCCTGCTGCATCATACGCATAGACATGGTTGTTATAATAGTCAACATACCCTCCATGCTCCGCGAAGGAAATATACACCCACGCCTTATCCCCGCTCACTGCCATATCCTTCCAGATCAGGTCGTCCTGGTCATTCCCGGAAGTCCACGTAGCGCATTTCACGGAAGCGATCCCGACGTTGTCCGACACTTTTGCAACTACCGTATAGCCGTTTGCATCCACGCTCTCAATCTTAACATCAGAAACCGACGGCTTCTCCGTATCCGAAGAAATGCTCATCACATCCTGATAGTTGCCTGCATGGGAGATATAGCTAAGCCCCCATACGTCAGATTTCTTTATTGTGGCATTCCAACGGATCTTGCAATGCCCATCCGAATTACAGTCCGCATACGTGATGGAATTACCGGAAACATTCGTCACAAAAATGGAATGCCCGTTGTTCTTATAACGTATGATATCCCCGGCCTGCACATTTGAAATACTGTAAGTTTTTGCCCAGGATCTGGGATTTGTCCCAAATACGTCATATCCTAATTTTTCCGCAAACCCAAAGCATTGGATCGACTGGTTATTGAAGCTGTTGCACCCGCACCAGCCATTGTAGCCATTTCTGCTGCATCCGCCGTGATGCGTGCAAGGCGTGCTTGTATACCCGTCCGGGTTATTCGCAGAGCTTCCCATATGGTTCCAGTATTTCCCCGCCGGGAATTTCCCCTGGAGCTGCCCGATGCGCTCCGCAAAGCTTCCGCTTGTGTTTGCCGCCTGCACGCCCGTGCCAATTGGAAGGGCCGATGCCAAAACGCTTGCCGCCAACCCGATCGCAACGATTTTTCCCATCATCTTCCTTATTGTTTTTCCCATATCCATTTCTCCCTTCTGGAACTCACTTCCTTTTGATGGTTCCATTATAACCGGGAGAATCCCCATTTTTGCCCAATTGTCATTTTTAGCAAGGAAAATGATGTTTTCTGCAATTTTATCGGAATTTTGCCATAAGCCTACCTCCCATCCCGCGCCACGCGCCGAAGCGCAGCCACTGTGATCACGCCGCATAACAACGCCATTGCCGCCAAGATTCCCCAATTCTGCAGCAAATGCTGCCCCGCCGCCTCAAAGATTTCCTCAAATTCATGCTCCGCGCCCGGGATTTCCTCCTGCATCTTCGTTGTAAGGCTGTTTAGGCCCGCAATGCTCCCAAGGCTTTCAACAGACCACTTACTGATCGTGACCTTTGCGATCTGGCTTCCGATCCCTTCCAATGCGAAGAGAATGCCGGAAAACAGCAGCTGTATGATCAGCACAAACGGAGCGCACGTCATGGCCTTATCCCCGCTCTTTACCACTGCGGAGATCACCAGCCCCAACGACATGGACGCGATCACCGTCAGCCACAGGGTCAGGAACAGTTCCAGAAAGCTGCTCCCAAAGATCCCTTTCTCCGGAAGTCCCACTGCCAAAGAAAATACCAACATCATCACCGCTGCCTGCAGCGCCCCTAAGACCATCTGTATCAGGAATTTAGAAAGCGTATAGGCCCATAACTTCAAGCCGCCCATATATTCCCTCTTTAAGATCGTCCTCTCCTTGCAGATCTCCTGGATGGAGTTGAACAGCCCGATCCAGATCCCTGCGCAGCTTAACGCGAACAATATGGATTTCGTGCTCTCATAGACTTCAAACACCTTGTCGTCCGCTACAACGCCTAAAAGAAGCGCGATCAATACTGGCTGCAAAAACAGCATTCCCATCCTCGGCAGGTCGTTCCCCATTAGCTGCGCATAGCGCGCCGTAAGGATCGCAAGCTGGCGCAGCCCCGAGCTTTTCCTTTTTTGCGGCGCCTCCTTTCCCTTATCCTCATTAATAGGCTCCGCCGGAATGCAGTTCTGATACTGCTCCGCCCACATCTTCGGCTCTTCCGCCATCTTATTATAAATGTCCACCAGGTTGTCCGTGTCAAAAAACATCTTCGCTTCTTCGCACGTCCCGCAGAAACACAGCCTCCCGCCTTGTCCCATGAAAACCACCTTATCGCACAGGTCAAGGCTCTGCGTCGTATGCGTTACCATGACGATCGTCTTCCCCTGGGATTTTGACAGCCTGCCCAACGTCTGCATCAGCTTTTTTTCCGTTCCCGGATCTAATCCGGAAGTCGGCTCATCCAGGAAAAACAGCGCCGGATCCGCCAAAAGCTCAACGGCTATGCTCGCCCGCTTCTTCTGCCCTCCAGACAATTTTCGGATATATGTATCCTGATGTTCCGACAGTTCCACCATCTTTAGCACTTCTTTGATCCGCGCCTCAATTTCCTCTTTTCCCGTATCTTTTGGCATTTTCAGCTTCGCCGTGTACTGGAGCATTTTTTTCAGCGTCAGGTTTTCATAAATAATATCCTGCTGCGGCACATAACCGATCAAGCTCTTTAAGATCGGGAAATTCTCATCCAGATCCATGCCGGAGAACAAGACCTTCCCGCTTTTTTTCTTGTCAAATCCGCTGATCGCATTCATCAGCGTGGATTTCCCGGCCCCGGATCCGCCGATGATGGCTACAAACTCATTGCTCTCAATATCCAGGCTCACATCGTCCAGGATCTTCTTCCCTTTTGCCACCGTTTTCTCAATATGCCGCGCTTTTAAGCTGACGCCCTGCACGGAAGACTTGTAAAAAAGATGCCCTCCCGCAAAGATCAGCACGCTGTTCAGAATGCGTATGACATCCTGCTCATTCAGCTTGCGCCTTTCCACCAACGGATGCTCGTTGACCAAGATCCCATTTGTGCTGTCGCAATCGCGGATCTCATACCCGTCCGCAGTCTGCTCTAACATGGCGTGCAGCCTGGATACGCCGGGATGCGTCAGCACGATATCATTCTCTGTCCCGCGCCCGATCGTAATACGCCCGCCCTGGATCGGATAATGCTGCCATTTTCCCTTATCGCCTTTCGGGCTTTGCGTCTCTTCCCTGTACAAGATCAGAACGGACGCCCCGCCGCCGCCTTTCTGCTGCACCCGGAGCATATCCCCGTCTTTGAGCTTTTGGAACCCCGTATCCGCCTGCAAAAGTTTTTTCCCGGATCCATCCTCAAGATAAGTCCCGTTCGTGCTTCCTAGATCCGCATACCACAACCCGTCCGGCGTCGCCTTAAACTCCCCATGGCTGCGTGAGACGATCGCCGATCCTGACACGATATCGTTCTTCTGGGCTTCCCTCCCCCAATATATCCGCTCTTTCCCAAACTTTTCCGGGGAAATCTCCCGTATCTTTCCTTGCTCATCAATAATGATCAGTTCTCTCACGTCTCTCTTCCCTTTCTCTCCCTCTTCCTTAACACAGCAAAAATTCATTGCCGCTCTGTGCCACGACTACGATCGTGCCTGCCTGGCAGGCAACAGGCCTGCCTTGCGGAAACCTCTGCCCGTTTTTGTAATACGTCCCATTCGTGGAATAATCTGTCACAGAATAGCTCCCGTCCTGCGCATGGTAGCAGATCCCGCAATGCTTCCGGCTGATCTTCGGATTTTTGATCACGACATGGGCCGTCGTCTCATCTCTTCCAATGATAACTTCTTCCTGGTCGCGCAGCTCAAACTCCGCTCCCTCGTATGCCCCTGCGCAGCACTGGATCCTTCCCATGGCGGCCCTGCCTTCATTCGCCCATCCTGTCACCGGGAGCGTCAGGGCGTCTTCTTCCTGGTTCCATCCAGCCGACCCCTCCGCTTCTTCCATCTTCCAGCCCACAGGATCGCTTTTCGCTTCTTCCCGCGCCCCTTCCATCGCGTCTAAGGCATTCATGATCCGATACACAAGGACGCATGTCGTGATCCCGCAGGTAAATACCCCGAATAATGACAGCAGCATATAAACCATCCCGTTCGTTTCCCTTAGCCCGGTTCCGTAAATACGCTTATCCGCCTCAGCCAGGCGGCTTCCCTGCCGATAGATCCAATACAGATAATAAATCCCCAATGTCACGAGAGACAGCAGCAAAACGATCAGATAATGGAAGGAACCCTTCGGATTCCCAAGCTCATTTTCCATGCACAGCCGATTGATCCGATCTGTAAATCTGCAAAACAATACGATCCCGTAAATTGCGATCGCGGCCTGCAGCACAAGGATGCCAACCAACAGGGCGACCTCCCACGCAGGCACCATCCCCCAATCCACTGCTGTCTTCATAATATCCCCGATCGATGCCTCCACCCCGAAAAGGCTTCCCACATCCTGCAGCCCCTGGACAACCGGGTTCGTATAGACCGCGATTATGACCACATCTAGGAATACATTAATGATGACATTCACAATATATGGTATTAAATATCCGATTCCACGCTTCTTCTTTCTCATGCAGTTCCCTTCTTTCTCTACTTTTCCTTTTCCGTGCCTTCTGTCATCCCAGGCAGATCGCTTCTTCCTTTGTCCCCAGCCACAGCTCTGTCCCCGGCGCAACACCATGGTTCTCGCCCTTTTTTAAAGCCTGCCCATCCGCTTTCAGGATTCCGTTTGAAGAATAGTCCAACACGGTATAGTCCTTCTTCGCCGAATGGTACACCACCCCGCAATGGCGCCTGCTCACCTTTTGGCCCTGGAAACAAATGTCGCATCGTTCCGCATCGCGCCCCAGCACGATCTCAACTTCCGGCTGGATCCTTAGGATCCTTCCGATATTCGACCCACGGATTCCTATGATCGCCCCGCCTTCCGGCCGATTCATCGCCAAGCTCTTTGTCACTGACAGATGCGCCATGCCTTTCCCTCCATCATTTTCCTCTTAAGATCTCCCAGTATTTCCGGCTGATCGGAATTTTCATGCCCTCCATCTCAATCCCGCTCCTCCCGATTCCCCGGATATGGCTGGTGTTTACCAAATAGCTCTGATGGCACCTTAAAAACCCATGCTTCTCCAGTATTCCCGCCAGCTCATCCATCTTTCCATAAAATTCCAGCGTCTCCTCCGGAAGGTGAAGGCGGATCTTGCGCTTGTCGCTCTCCGCATACAAGATCCGGCCAACCGCCACCTTCCTCTCATAACCCCGCACTGAAATGTTCAGGCATTCCCCGCCCTGCGCAATTTCATCCAGATATCGGTTCAGCTCATTGCCAAGCCGCTCCATGGACAACGGCTTGAGCAGGTACGCAAAAGCCTTATAGGTATACCCTTCATACACATGCTCCTGGGAAACGGTCACAAATATGATGTCCACGTCAACGCATCTCTTCCTAAGCCATGCCGCCGTCTGCATCCCGTCCCATGGATGCATATGGATGTCCAGAAGCAACAGTTGACTGGAAAAAAGCTTTTGCTCCACCGACTCCCGGATCTCTTCCCCGCTCCGGAAATAAGAAATCTCATACTCATCCCTGGCAAACAGGATCTTCCCGACCGCCTCGCCAAGCTGCCCCAAAACCTTTTCGTCGTCATCACATATGGCAACTTTAAGCATTCTCTTTTTCTTCCTTCTTGTAATCCTCCCAACTGAATTTTTCTCCGCAGCATGGGAACAGCATCAGCCGGGTGTTCCCAATCGTCAAAATATCATACTGCTTTAGCCTCACCGGGTTCAATACCACCTCGTCGTTCAGATAGAACAGTTCTCTGGATTCCCCTGCCTGCGCGATAAATTCCCGCTTTTTGGGCTCATACAGGATAATAGCGTGCTTTTCCCTGGAAATGCTGCTGTCTCCCGGAAGCACGACGTCCATATTCGGGGAACGCCCAATGAAATTCCTGCCGCTCTTCAACTGGAAGCTCTCTCCAAACGCCGGACCTTCTATGCACACCAACCAGCCCGTCACTGGCTCCATCCCCATTTTCGTCTGATAAAGGCTGACTGTCTTTCCATCGTCCTCCTGCGTGACCGCGGAATCCGCCATCGCCTGCCCAACGGCCGCCTTCAAGGAAAATCCCTGGCTCTCCTGGCTTTCTGCGATCGGCGGCGTCTTGATCGGCACCGTAACTGGCTCCGTCTCCACATTGGCCTGACTTGCCGGAACAGTCTGCCTGCTGTCGCCTCCCACTGCCGCGCAATGCGGGCATGACTGGAATTTATCGGTATCATAGAAATGCCCATTCTCACATCTTTTTAAATTCATCTTTCCCTCACCTTCCTGTTATGAATATTGTACCTGCATCACCACAACGGACGTATTGTCCTGCCCGGATACTTTTTCCCCCAATGCCTGCGCCGTAAGCTCGCTGGCCGCCTTTTGCATATCCTCTCCGCACTCCTTGACGATCTGCAAGATCTCCTGCTCTGACAAGCTTCGGTAAAGCCCATCGCTGCTCAATAGGATGATATCCCTGTTTTCCAGCATGAACGGATTCTTATTGATCTCCATCAAGCTCACGTCCCCCATGCCCAGATAACTGATCAGCGCCTCCGCGCGTCCCTCCTCCTTTGCATATTCTTCCTCCGTGATCCGCCCGCTGCGCAGCATCTCGTCCAGCGTCAGCCGATAATTATGGTCTTTGCACACAGACAAGATCTCATTCCCGCGGATCAGATAGATCCTGCTGTCCCCAACGGACAGCCAATACAGCTTCTTATCCTGCACAATAACGGCCACGATCGTCGTGCCAGCCCGCAACGGCTCGCCTTTCTCATTCTGCAGATAAAACACTTTCTCATCCGCGGCGACTGCCTGGTTTTTCAAAAATTCCGGGATATCCCCGATATCCTTCTGGCCGTACCATGCCTCTGCAAGGCTTTCCACAGCGGCATTGCTGGCCGCCTCCCCTCCCTGAAGCCCTCCCATCCCATCGCATACGATGCCGATCGCATTCCCCCCTTCCACATGGCCGTAAATACTGTCTTCCTGATTTTTCCTGGTGCCTACGATGCTTGAGATCCCTAACGCAATCTTGTCTTCCTCAAAAATACGGACTGTCACCACATCCTTTTCCATTGCCCCCTTCATGTTTCTATCCCCACCTCCATCACATAAATGTCCTTCCCGATCGCAAATCTCTCCCCTGCTTTCAGCCCGTAAATCTTCCCTTTTTCCAGCTTATGCCCTTTCAAGAACGTGCCGTTCGTAGAAATATCCACCAAACAGAAGCATTCCAGGATGCTGTCATAATAAATCTCGCAGTGCGCTTTGCTCATGCGCTCGTCTTTTCCTGGGACGATGTCCGCGCATTTCCCGGAACGCCCGATCCTCGTGATCCGATTCGGCGCAAGATTCCACTTGATCTCCTTCCCCTGCGCAGCTAACCGCACGTACGGGATCACATTCATGCCCCTGCTTGTCCCTGTTCCAGCCTGTCCGCTTCCCCCGCCGCTATCCGTCCCGCCGTCCCATTGCATCCCTCTTACAAACTCCCCCATGCCCTGCGTGCGCTGCCTGCTGTTCAATATGAGCGCGCGGCTTACCGCATCCGAGCATTTCTTTGGGATTTCCGGTATCTGCTCCTCTAACGGGACATAATTATCATCCCCCCAGCGGTCCGGAGACGGTTTTAGGCGCGTCCCCGTAACAATATGGTAAAAAGTCGCCGCAAGCGCATAGACATCCGTAAAGCTGCCCTGGTTCCCGCTGGAAGAATATTGCTCCGGTGGGGCATAGCCATGCTTCAGGACGGGGGACATCGTTTTATTCTGGCTGCTGACAAGGTATTTCGCATTGCCAAAATCAATCAGCTTGATCCCGCCGTCCTGCGTGATCATGATATTATCCGGGCTGATATCCCTATGGAAAATATGCCCCCGCGTATGAGCCTGCTCCAGGCAATTCCCCACACGGCATATGATCTCCGACGCCTCCTTTGCCGGGATAGCCCCGCCGTATACTTTCATCAACTGGATCAAATTCACGCCCCGTATGTAATCCATCACGAAATATACGGTATTATTTTCTTCAAAATAATCCTTTACCGTAACGACTTCCGGTATCCCCTCCAGTTTTTTCAGGATACGGGCCTCCTCCATAAAGCGTTCCTTCCCATGCTCAAAATCGCTTTCATTTTCCCGCGAGGTGACATAAAGCTGGCTTTGCCCGTCAAAACGGTTCACCAGACCGCGCGGCACAAATTCCTTTAACGCGCACACTTCCTGCGACGCCAGGTCATACGCCTTGTAAGTGATCCCAAACCCGCCGCTGCCCAGCACCCTTCCTACCAGATAACGTCCATTCAGCTTGCAGAACAACGCCAGGCGAAGGAGGTTCTTCCCTTCCTTCCCCTCCTGGAACCCGCAACTGCTGCAAACGCCATTCTTCCAAGTCCTTCGGAAACAATCCGGACACCAATCATTCATAGCCTCCTCACCACCTTACGATCATCTGCGCTTCGCCCGCCTTTATCTTGTCCCCTGGCTTCAGCCGGGTCTTTTTCCGTATCCTGTCCCCATTTACCATTGTCCCGTTCGTGCTTTTCAAATCTTCGATCTCAAATCCCCTTCCATCGCCATAAAGTACAAAATGCTGCTTCGACATTTTTTCATCGTCAATATACAGGTCGCAGATCGACGACCTTCCCACAAAAAAGCTCCCTGAGACTTCGGCCTTGACAGGCTCCTTGTTCCCCTCAAACAAAAACTGGATCTCCTGCGACGGGAGTTCCTTCTTCTCCAGGGAAACATGGTGCTTTTTTTCCAGATTCGGCATAAGGACGGCCTTTCCTTCCACCGTGACCATGCCTTTGCGCCTCCTGTCCGCGATCAGAAACGCCGCCAGTACAAGCAGGGCTAAGATCCCAGCCAATGCCGCGGCAAGGAATATCCACGCGTTTCCCCCTCCTCCCGTATCCTCTTCCGCCTGCCCGGATATTCCGTCCGTAACCTTCACGGCGCACACCCCGGTCAGCGCATTTTCCTCCATGGATCGGTCGGTCATATGCTCGAACGAAACCCGATAGGTCCCATTCGCAAGCTCTTTCTCAAAAACAAGCTTCGCCCTGCACGCCTCGTCCTGATAGCTGACGTCATAGACAGCCAACGGCTCCCCCTCCCCAAAGGAGACTTTATAATTTTCTTTTTCGCCCGCATGCTCCATCGGTTCGCTGAACGTAACTTCAAATGCCCGCTTTCCCGCTTTTCGCACGGACGCCTCCGGAGCCGTCTTATCCGCCTTATGGTAGATTGCCGTCACTTCCGTTGTTTCTATCTGCCCGTCCCCAAACGTGATCGCCAGAGGCTTCGCCGTATAGGATGTGCGGTTGCTGTCCGCCTTCATTTTCACAAAGTATGCATCGCGGAATAAGTTTTGGAGCGCGTCCAGCTTCGTCCCGGCTTCCCCTTCCCCAAATATTTCCAAAACCCCTCCGGCGCTTCTCGCAAACTCGCCCATGCCGTCTATATAGGGATTCTCTTCCCCATTGTTCCGTTCTTTTACTGCCATCCCATAAAGCGGCACGCCTTTTTCCTGCAATGCCTGCAGGGCTTCTGCGCGAGTGGCTGTATTCTGGGAAAAATCCTCCCCATCCGTCATCACCACCGCAACTTTCCGTTTCAATTTCTCTTTCCTCTTATCCGCCAGCTCCGCCGTCTTTTGGATTGCCTGGAAAAGGAGCGTGTTTTCATCTGAATTTTTGAGGGGCTGCACCAGATCTGACAGATCCGCTTCCTTAGAAACGCCCTCGCACACCACTTTCACCTCGTTCCCAAACGCGATCAGCGTCATGTCGTCTTTTTTCCCCATATTTTTTGAAAATTGCAGGACAGCCGATTTCATCTCCTCAAAATACGACGGCGCGATAGAGCCTGACTGGTCGATCAGCAGATAATAGCTGATTCCTTCCCCAGACTCCCCAAACTTTTGCAGCGTCCCAGCTTCCAGCTCCTCATCTCCATAGGACGCTTTTAGCTCTCCCTTCGCCGATTCTTCCGGAAGATAGCAGTATGCCTTCATCACAGGCATATTCGCCCGCACGCTCTCGATCCGGATTCCTTCCTTTCCTACTTCTCCCATCGCCGTTCTCCTTTGCAGAATGCCGCCAATTCCAACGTGCAGCTCCCAATCTGTATCTTCTGTCCTTCTAAAAGCTCCTTTGCCTGGCTTAACAGCTCCCCGTCCAGATAGGCCGCGTTCCCCTCTTGGGGCGTCAGATAAAACCGATTTTTCTTTTCTTCATAACAGACGGCGCAATGATTCTTCCCTGCCACCCGGGGATCTTGCAGGACGATATCATTCCCGAATCCCCTGCCGATCCGGTTAAATCCTGCAAAGATCCGATAGTCATTCCCTTTTTCCGGGCCGTCTGTGCAGACAAGCCATCCGGCGACATAGGAAGCCGTCCCTCGCCCGGAATAAAGCCCTACCGTCCGCTCCTCGTCCATCTTTACAAAAATAGGATCCCGTCCCTGGCCATACTGCATCGCATAATCCTCGATCTGCCTCCCGCTTTCTTCCGCCACCGTCACGGAATCCATCGCCATTCCATTCTCACAATGCGGACATTTCCTGTATTTCCCGCTGTCATAAAAATGCCCGTTCTCACATCTGATAACCGCCACTTCAATCCCCCTTCTCGAAAAATACCGCGATCGCCGAATAATTGTCCATTTCCTTCCCTTCCCCGTTTTCTTTCACTTTTTCTTCCATTGCGTCCAGCCATTCTTTTGGGGTCTGCGATCTTTTCAGCGTTTTTTCCATTTCTTTTTCTTCGATCCATTCCCAAAATCCGTCTGTGCATAAGAGGAACTCCGTCCGTTTTCCCTGTTCCCGCCCGGGCGCGATGCAATAATACTCGTCTTCCTCTTCCATCCCCATCACATGCAGCAGGCGGTTCCGGTCCTCATGCCCGCGGATCTCTTTCTCGGTAATCTCTCCCGCCGCCACAAGCATCTGCGGGACGCTATGATCCAATGTCCGCGCTTTCTGCCGCTTGTTTTCAAAATAATATAGGCGGGAATCCCCTATATGCCCCCATACTGCCTGTTCCCCGTCTGCTAAGAGGACGACAAGGGTTGTCTTCATCCCATCCTCCTGCTCCTGCTTCTTCTGCTCTTCCAGCAAGTGTTCCTGGCTGTCCCGAAAACATCTCCTTAAATATTCTCCCGAAACTTCTCCCCGGTTCCTAAAATCCTCAAGGATATCCTCAACGACCAGCCGGGACGCGTCCGCCCCGCCCTTATGCCCGCCTAATCCATCTGCAAGAGCAAAGCATACCTGTTCCCCGCATTTTGCCATCCCGATAAAATCTTCATTCTGTTCCCGTCCGCCGTCTCTTGACAACATCGCATATGTATACATTTCCTTCTCCTTTTTCACATCCCATGTCCCTCTTTTTTCAGGATCCTATCTTCTTCGCATTTTTTTCAAACTACTTATTATTTTAATTCTCATTTTGAATATTGTCAAACATTTTCTTCAATACGCGTATTTCAGGCACATTAGAATATATTTTTTTTATAATTGGGATAATAATGGTATTTTCCAAAAAAAGGAGTTCTAAGAATGACGCTTGGCAACACCCTGTTAAATCTACTTTATGAAAATGACATTTCCCAAAAGCAAATGGCCATAGACTTGGGGATCTCCCCATCGACACTGAATGGATACATCAACAACCGCCGGGAACCTGACTATGACACTCTCTTGAAATTTGCAGGCTATTTCCATGTGTCCTGCGATTATCTGCTCGGCAGCCGCTGCGGCAGCCAATCCTGCGCAAAAGACAGTCCAGAAACGCCCCCGCCCTTAAATAACCAGGAGATCAAACTTCTCAATATCTTCCGTTCCCTGACGCCCGACCAAATGGAACTCACCATGGCCCAGGTTCAGCTTATGTCCCGGCAAAATAAAAGGGACGCCACTTCCTAACACAATGGCGTCCTTTTCTCTCTCTTTTTTCCATCGGGCGGATCATATGATGATACACACCAGCCCGCCGTTATTGTCATTGACGATTTTTTGCATGGTATCCTGCAGCTTGGCCTGGCTCTCGTCGTCCATCATCATGATCTTGCTGCGGATCCCGTCCTCCACCAGCTCCCCGATGGACTTCCCGAAAATATTCGTCTGCCAGATCCCTTCTTCCTGCTCCCTGGAGTCCCTGATGTAATCGATCAGGTCCTTCGCCTGCTCCTCGCTCCCGATGATCGGCGCGATCTCCGTCTCCACGTTCGCCTTGATCATGTGTATGGACGGCGACTGCGCCTTGATCTTCACGCCGAACTTGCTCCCGTGCCGGATGAGGATCGGCTCCTCGATCTCAATGTCCGCCAACTGCGGCATCACCACGCCGTACCCTTTCTGGCGCACGGCCTCCATGGCGTTCCCCACCTTGTCGTACTCCTTCTTCATGCCGGACAGCTCCCTGATCATGGAGATCAACTGGTACTCGCCGGAAATCGGGACGCCCGTCAGTTCGCTCATGTTCTCGTAATAATATTTCTCGTCGATGTCAAACACGATCTGGACGCAGCCTTTCGACAGCTCGATCTTATCCAGCTTTATCTTCCGGATATACTCGCCCTCCGGCGCAAGCTCCGCCTTTTTCACATCCTTGGCATACGTGAGCTGCTGCAGCGTGCGCATCGCGTTCTCAATGACGTTTTCCTTCACCTTGTGGGAATTGTCCAGCATTTCCACCCATTTGGGCAGGAAAAACTCCACGCGCCCGATCGGGAACTCATACAGGATGCTCTCTAAGATATGGAAAATATCTTCCTTCCGAAGCTGCTCGCAGTTTACGGGAAGCACGGCGACCTGGTATTTCCCCGCAAGCTCCTCCGCCAGCTTCTGGCTCTCCGCGGCGTAAGGCTTTTCCGTATTCAAAAGGACGACGAACGGCTTCCCGAGCTTTTTCAAGGAAGCGACGGTCTTCTCCTCCGCCGGGACATAGCTTTCCCGCGGCAGCTCCGTGATCGTGCCGTCCGTCGTGATCACGATCCCGATGTTGGAATGCTCGCGGATGACCTTCTGCGTGCCGATCTCCGCCGCCTGCGTGAATGGGATCTCATAGTCGAACCACGGGGTCTTCACCATCCGCTCCGTCCCGTCCTCCATATGCCCGGACGCCCCGTCCACCATGAACCCCACGCAGTCGATCAGCCTCACGCTCACCTCCAGATCCTCATCCAAGCGGATCCTGGCGGCTTCCTTGGGGACGAACTTGGGTTCCGTCGTCATGATCGTCTTCCCCTGGGCGGATTGGGGCAGCTCGTCTGTGGCGCGCTCCCTGTCGTGCGCGTCCTCCATCCCCGGCAGCACCATCACGTCCATGAACCGCTTGATGAACGTGGATTTCCCGCTCCTGACAGGCCCGACCACGCCGATATAGATGTCCCCGTTCGTCCGCGCGCTGATGTCTTTGTAAATATTATATGTACCCGGATTCCTATTTTCCATACAAAAACCTCCTGTTCTACTGTTACCAGCATATGCAGGAGGCCTTCCAAAAAGAACTTTTTTCATATGGAGCGGCGGCGGGCAGGCGGACGCGCCCCCTTACCGGGGCGCCCGGCTGTAAAGCTCCATCTGCCCGCGGATGCGTCGCGCGAGCCTTCCGTCGGACGCGCCCGGCTCCATGCGCCACATCCAGTTGCTCCCAAGCGTTGAGGGCGTGTTCATCCTGCATCTGCTCCCCAAGCCCAGCAAATCCTGCATCGTCACGACCGCCGTGTCGCCCACGCTGGCCCACACGCCGCGCATCACGCCCCAGTTATAACCTTCCTCTTTGTCCAGCTTCAAATATCGTTTCGCATAGGAGACGCACTCCTTCGGCGCGTTCTTGAGCCACCCGAGGATCGTGTCGTTGTCGTGCGTCCCCGCATAGACCACGCAGTTCTCCTTATAATTGTGCGGGAGATAGTCGCTCTCCTCCCGGCTGTCGAACGCGAACTGGAAGAGCTTCATCCCCGGATACCCGGACTCCGAGAGCATATTCCGCACGGAATCCGTCAAAAATCCGAGATCCTCCGCGATGATGTGCAGCTTCCCCAGCTCCTGCTCGATCACGCGGAACAGCTCGATGCCCGGCCCCTGCCGCCACTGCCCGTACCGCGCGTTCTCATGCCCGTAGGGGATCGCATAATAGGAATCGAACCCGCGGAAATGGTCGATCCGGATGACGTCGAACAGCTTCGACGTCTTTTCCATGCGCCGCACCCACCAGCGGTAGCCGTCCTGCTTCATCACGTCCCAGCGGAACAGCGGATTGCCCCACAACTGTCCGTCCGCCGAAAACGCGTCCGGCGGGCATCCGGCCACGTCGATCGGGTTTAAGTTCCCGTCCAGGTAAAACTGAGACGGGTTCGCCCAGACGTCCGCGCTGTCGAACGCCACGTAGATCGGGACGTCCCCGATGATGCGGATCCCGTTTTCGTTAGCATAGGACTTCAACGCCCCCCACTGCTGATAGAATAAATACTGCAGCATTTTCCAGAATCCGATCTCCCAGGCAAGCTCCTCCCTCGCCCGGTCCATGGCCTGCGGGTCGCGGAAGCGCAGCCCGTCCTCCCATTTGCTCCACGCCTCCCCGCCGTGGGCGTCCTTTAACGCCATAAAAAGCGCATAATCTTCGAGCCAGTCCTCCTGCTCCCGGCAGAACTGCGCGTAATCCTCCGGCGTATGTTCCGCAAAACGCTCGAACGCCTTATGTAACAGCGGGTAACGGTTCTGGTAGAGGATCCCGTAATCGACCTGCGTGGCGTCCCCGCCCCATTCGTAAGACTGGCATTCCCGCTTCGTCAGCAGCTTATCCTTGCAGAGCAGGTCAAGGTCGATGAAATACGGGTTCCCCGCAAAACTGGAAAACGACTGGTACGGGGAATCGCCGTAGCTCGTCGGGCAGATCGGCAGAACCTGCCAGTAACTTTGCGCGGATTTCACCAGAAAATCCACAAATTTTATCGCCTCTTTCCCAAGCGTCCCGATCCCGTAGGGAGACGGCAGGGAAGAAATATGCATCAAAACTCCACTTCCGCGCATGACACGCACCTCCTGTTTCTTCTGTTCAAAAACACACTTTTTATATCATACCAATTGAAGCGCGCAATTGCAATATCTTTGTAAAAAAAGCGGGCGTGGAATCCAATCCATGAAATTTCCCGCAAACGTCTTTTGCGAAAACACGTTCCATCCGATATATAATAAGAAATAGCGGCGGCAAAGCCGCCGTTCCAACGCCAACTCAAATTTTCATGGAGGTGTTTTTGTGCAATATAAGAAGATCAGCCAGCTTCAGCCGGGCATGCGCCTTGCCCGGCCCATTTACAATAGACAGGGCGTCATGCTCTATGAGCGCGACACCCGGCTTACCATGCAGGGGATTTCCAGCATCGCCAATTTCGGGCTTTGGGGCGTCTACATCCTGGAGCCAGCCGAGCCGGTTCCCCCGCTTTCAGAAGAAGACGCCGAGATGGAGCGGTTCCTGACCGTCTCCACGTTCCAGTTAAAGGACGACCTGACTTTATTGCTAAACGGCTTGGAGCCGAAAGGCGTCATGCCGCTCGCCCAATCCATCTTACGCAAGTTCGGCGCCCTGGATCACAAAGTCAACTTTATCCGCACGCTCCGGAGCGGGGAGGACTATGTCTATAAGCACAGCCTGAATACGGCCATCTTATCGGCCATGATGGTCAGCCGCCTGCATTATCCTTACGCGGAGCAGCTCGCCATCGTCTGCGCGGCCCTGCTGCACGACGCCGGGCTTCTCCTCGTGCCGGACGAGATCCTGGAAAAAGGGGAAAACCTTCTCTCGCCGGACGAGCGCCGCCTCATCCGCGGCTACCTCGAAAAGGGCTACCAGACGCTCCACCCGGACTACAACGACTACCGCCTGCCCCAGCTCACGCTCCAGATCGTCGGGCAGACCGCGCGCTTAGAACACAACGTCAACGTCCCGCTCCAGAAAAACATCCGCTGGCTGAACGGCACGCACGTCATCCATGTGGCCAGCAGGTTCGACACGCTGACTTCCATGGACATGGGGCGCGAGCCTGTTTCCGACATCCGCGCCGTCCGTTTCCTGCGCAAGCATACGGACTACTACCCGGCCTCCTTCATAACTGCGCTCACGCAGAGCATCCATATCCTGCCGAGCGGGTGCTGCGTGGAATTTTCGACCGGGCAGCGGGGGATCGTCATCGAGGAGAACCAGAAAAATTACGCGCAGCCCATCATCCTCATGTTCGCGGACAACCGCTGCGTCGACTTTACAGAAGAGCGTTTTTACAAGGCCCTGCACATCGCGGACGTCATGAAGACCATGGATATGCGCATCAAGGTGGACGGCGAGACGCTGAAAAAATACGCCAGCGACGCAAGGACGCGGGAAACCGCGAAACGCTACGTCGAGAAGCGCAGGCAGCTCGTCGCGGCCGGACGGATGTGATAGGTTCTGCGAAAATTTTATTGCCTTTTTCCATATTATGTTATAAAATTTAATCATCAAGCATAATCATAATAGTAAAGGAGAATTTCTATGAAAAATTGTATCGTTGCACAATCCGGCGGCCCGACTGCCGCTATCAATGCCAGCCTCGCAGGCGTCATCCAGGGCGCGCTGGACAATCCTGCTTTCGACAAGGTTTACGGCGCGTTAAACGGCATCACCGGGATCTTGGACGAGCGTCTCCTGACCTTGAACGACACGTTCGAGGACCGCGGGAACATCGACCTTTTAAAAGTTACCCCGGCTATGTACCTTGGCTCCTGCCGTTACAAGCTGCCGAAGCTCGAAGACGACAAGGCCCCGTATGAGAAGATCTTCCAGGTATTCGAGAAAATGGGCGTCGGCGCGTTCTTCTACATCGGCGGGAACGACTCCATGGACACGGTAGACAAGCTTTCCGCTTACGCCGCTTCCATCGGCAGCGAGGTGCGCATCATCGGCGTCCCGAAGACGATCGACAACGACCTCTGCATCACGGACCATACGCCGGGCTTCGGCTCCGCGGCGAAATACGTCGCTTCCTCCATCCTGGAGATCTTCCACGACACCGTGATCTACGCGCTCAAGAGCGTGACGATCATTGAAGTCATGGGCCGCGACGCCGGATGGCTGACAGCCGCTTCCGTCCTCGCGCGGAACGAATACTGCGACGCGCCGCACTTGATCTACCTGCCGGAAGCGGCGTTCGACACGGAGAAATTCTTGTCAGACGTCAAGGATCTCCTGGATAAGCAGAACAACGTCATCGTCGCTGTTTCGGAAGGCATCCGCGACAAAGACGGCAACTACATCAGCGCATCCACCGGAAAAGTGGACAACTTCGGCCACAGCCAGTTAAGCGGCGCGGGCAAGACCCTGGAATATCTGGTACAGGACCGCCTGAACGTCAAGGTTCGTTCCATCGAATTAAGCACGCTGCAGCGCTGCGCTTCCCATATCGCTTCCAAGACGGACCTCGAAGAGTCCTTCCAGGAGGGCTTGTACGGCGTCTCCCTCGCGGCGGCGGGCAAGACCGGGCTTATGGTCACGATCCTGCGCACGGACAGCAAGGATTACCAGGTGACATACGACGCATCCCCGGTCTGCGACATCGCGAACGGCGTGAAGGCGGTTCCGGAAGGCTTCATCACGAAAGAAGGCAACGACGTGACGCATGAGATGGTTTCCTATCTGATGCCGCTCATCCAGGGCGAGCCGGAGATCACGTTTGAGAACGGCACGCCGAAATACCTTCCGGTAAAACATTTAGTATGATCTTTTTTCCATACGATAAAAGGGGCCGCCGCACGGGATCGGATTTCCCGGGGCGCAGCCCCTTCTTTTTGCCCTGGCGGCAAATATAACAAAGACTGGAGATGGCACGCATGGCAAACGATTTTTCCAAAGGAAGCGTCAAAAAAAACATCCTTCTGCAGGCCTTCCCGCTGATCATGGCGCAGTTCGTACAGCTTTTGTACAACGTCGTGGACCGAGCCTACATCGGGCATCTGCCGGGGAGCGGCAGCCTCCCGCTGACCGGGATCGGGCTTGTGTTCCCCATCACGACATTAGTCGCGGCCTTCACGAACCTGTTCGGGACAGGCGGCGCGCCTTTATTCGCAATGGCCCGTGGCGCAAAGCAGGAAGGCAAGGCGGAAAAGATCCTCGGGAACACGTTTTCCCTCCTGCTTGCCTGCTCCTTCCTCCTGCTGCTGCCCTGCTACCTCTTTAAGAAACCCGTTCTGTACGCATTCGGCGCGAGCGACGCCTCGTATGCCTACGCGGACGCGTATTTGAAGATCTACCTGATCGGCACGCCTTTTTCCATGCTCGCGACCGGGCTGAACGGCTTCATCAACGCCCAGGGATTTCCCCGCACGGGAATGATGACGATCGTGATCGGCGCGTTCTTGAACCTCGTCCTGGATCCGCTGTTCCTCTTCGTGTTCGGCATGGGCGTGGAAGGCGCGGCGATCGCGACCGTCATCAGCCAGATCGTTTCCGCCGTATGGGCCGTCGCGTTCCTGACCGGGAAAAAAGCCCCGCTGCACATCCGCAGGAAATATATGCGCGTGGAGCTTCCGCTGGCAAAGGACATCGCCTCCCTCGGCATGGCGGGGTTCATCATGCAGGGGACAAACTGCCTCGTGCAGATCGTATGCAACGCGACGCTGAAAACCCACGGCGGCGACTTATACGTCGGCATCATGACCGTCATCAACTCCGTGCGCGACATCCTGGCCCTCCCCGTCAGCGGCATCTCGGGGGCGGCCCAGCCCGTCCTAAGCTACAATTACGGAGCGAAAGAATACGGGCGCGTGAAAGAGGGCATCCGCTTCGCCGCGCTGCTGGGGATCTTGTACACCCTTGCCGCATGGCTGTTCGTCATCGAAGAACCCGGCCTTTTGATCTCCCTTTTCCTGCAAGACAAAGCGGCGCTGCCCATAGGCGCCGCCGCACTCAAGCTCTACTTTTTTGGATTTTTCTTCATGGCGTTCCAATTCATGGGGCAATCCACCTTCACCGCCCTTGGATACTCCAGGCACGCGATCTTTTTCTCGCTGTTCCGCAAGGTCCTGATCGTCGTGCCGCTGACGCTGCTGCTGCCGCAGCTCGGCATGGGCGTGAACGGCGTGTTCGCCGCCGAGCCGATCTCCAACGCCGTCGGCGGGATCGCTTCCTTCACCACCATGTGGTTCCTGGTGTACCGCAGGCTCGGGAATGGGGAGGCCTGAATCTGGGCCGATCTCCAACGCCGTCGGCGGGATCGGGGAGGTCTGAATCCGAACCTCCTCGCTCCGTCTCGGTCGGCGTCAAACGTGTGCCGCTGGCACACGGCGTCCTTGCGGACTTTGCCGCCCCTTCCCTTTATACGTTGAATCGGAAGAGAATGACGTCCCCGTCCTTCACGACATAATCTTTCCCTTCCAGTCCGACCAGCCCTTTCTCTTTCGCCGCCGCCAGCGAGCCGCAATCCAAGAGATCCTGGTAATTCACCACTTCCGCGCGGATGAACCCGCGCTCAAAATCCGAGTGGATCTTCCCGGCGGCCTGCGGCGCCTTCGTGCCGGACTTGATCGTCCAGGCACGCGTCTCATCCTCGCCTGACGTCAGGTAACTGATCAGCCCCAGCAGCCGATAGCTCGCCTTGATCAATTTTTCCAGGCCGGATTCCTTTAGCCCAAGCTCTTCGAGGAACATCGCTTTTTCCTCCTCGTCCAGCTCTGCGATCTCCTGCTCGATCTGGGCGCAGATGACGAATACCTCGCAGCCTTCTTTTGCCGCGTTTTCCCGCACTGCCTGGACAAAGGCGTTCCCCGCGCCGTCATCCGCCAAATCGTCCTCCGCCACATTCGCCGCATAGACCACAGGCTTCGCCGTCAGCAGGTTATATCCCTGGAACCATTTTTCCTCTTCTTCCCCTTCCAGCGCGAACGTCTTGGCTAGCTTTCCCTCTTCCAGATGCGCCTTGACACGCTCCAAGAGCTTCAATTCCTGCGCCAGGGACTTGTCCATCCGCGCCCCTTTTCCGGCCTTCGCGATCCTGCGCTCCAAGATCTCGATATCCGAAAAGATCAATTCCAGATTGATCGTCTCGATATCGCGCACCGGGTCGATGCTCCCATCCACATGGACAATATTGCTATCCTCAAAGCAGCGCACCACATGGACGATCGCGTCCACCTCTCTGATATTGGACAAAAACTGATTCCCCAGCCCTTCGCCTTTGCTCGCGCCCTTCACCAGCCCCGCAATATCCACAAATTCGATCACGGCGGGCGTCACCTTCCTGGACTTGTATAAGTCCCCCAGCTTTTTCAGCCGCTCGTCCGGCACCGCCACGACCCCGATGTTCGGGTCGATCGTGCAAAACGGATAATTGGCGGATTCCGCCCCCGCCTTCGTCAATGAATTAAATAACGTGCTTTTCCCTACGTTCGGCAACCCGACGATCCCTAGTTTCATTTGATCTATATCTCCTTTGGTTTTCGCTTATTAATTGAAAAAATGCTAATTTTCTAATATTTTATTAATATTAAATGGTGGAAGCACTACGCTGTCTGTGCCTGGCTGTGCCGTTAATAGCGTAAGCTCGCTTCTTAAATAAGGCATCAAGATCGCCACAGCATTTTTGTTCAACAAATCATGAAATGTCTGATCTTTTATTTGCTCTTTCCCCTCAACTTTAAAAAAGCCAGACAGGCTGATAAAAATATCATACTCATCTTGTTTTGTCCCTTTCAAAACAAGCGTTACCTTATATACATCGTTTTCGCCTGTACCAATCAATACCTGCAACTCAAATTTTAATTCTTGAGTATTTTTAAAACCCTTTCTGTTAAATTCAATTTGGTCAAATACCATATTTTGCAAAATTAATACACTATTGAAATTAGCCATTTTTTCTCCTTCATGCTGCATCTGTATAAATATTATCTTCGGATTCCATTTTTATGTTAAAATCCTCTGATACGATACTGAAAGTGTCACAATATGCAATTTCATATTTTGGGGAGGCTTCATATTTTTCTGTATTTTTCTCAAGATCAATCCTTAATTCCCCAAGCACCTTGGAGACGCTAATAATAATTTCTTTTGGAACATTCTCAATCATCGATGCAGATACTGTCATTGTATCCATACTCGTTCCTATTTCCTTATCTATTGTTCCACTTAATATTTCTGAAGTGTATTTATAGTATTCCGCATTATAATGCAAAGAATTGCTTAACAACGTAAAATAATGGATCTCTTCTTCAAATTCCCCTTCTTCCGCATCCATATAAGAATCTTCTTTTGGCAGATATAAACTGTCCTTATTCCAATCCGAATTATTGAAAGCTATTGAATAGTTATTTTCCACATAATCAACAGATATTCTTCCTGCCGAATAATCTACCAACAATTGTCGAATTGTTATCTCATCCCGAAGCATTTTCACAATGCTCATGCCATTCGTTTTTCCCAAGAGCCACTTGCAGCCTTTTTCATTATTTTGACAACACACTACAATAAAAATATCTTTATTATCATTTATACAAGTAAAAACAATCGGAAAATATGATTCAAAAAGAATTTTATCAACATAAAGTTGCCCATATTCCTCTAATTTAATAAATTTCTTCATGTTTCTTCCTTCCTTTTATGGAAATATTCTTCAAAATTAACGATTAATTCAAACTCTTCATATGGCGTTGCATCCTTATAAAGCCACCAATCAACATGCGAGGTTTTTCTCTTAGTCCTTTCTTTTGTTCTTTGCACTAATCCATGCCTGGGATTGGTGTCTCCAACTGCTATTTGATAAGGCACTTGCATATCTGATATGAGACTTGCATATCTCTTTATGTCTTTCGGTTTTTCATATGTAGATAGGGAATATTTTTTCAATTCGCTTTTGCATACTGTTACTGCTCAAATTCCTTCCTCTTTTGATAAAACACAATAAATTAAAATACCTTTTCGTAATATTAAGAGTTCTTCCTTTTGTCCAATTATATTCGATTTTGGGCAAAAAATCAATCCGCCGGACAAAAATTCATGAAGCAAAATCCGCGAGATATCCGGCAGGCCAGAAAAGATAAAAGACATCAAAAAAGCAACCGCTCCAGCCAAAGTTAGGTTGCTCTTTTGATCACTTAACCTAGGCGAACCGTTGTTCCACGGTAACACCTTTTGCCATAAGTTATATTAGCATTGATCAGCTCTTTCGTCAAGAACTTTTTAATCTGTACCCGGCATCCGGTATCCCTGTGGCATTTATAGGATACTCTATCGGTAAGGATAGTAACAAGACACAAAAATAACCGCCCTCGTCTGACAAACTAAGCGGTTATTTTTAACGTAACATTTGTCGGGCTAACCGTCTATCGGTAGAACCCATGGGCATCTGTTATCAGCAGATGCCCTTCTTTATGTTCAATATACCATATTCCGTGCGAAGTTTCAAGTGTTTTCTTTGCCCTGGATGAAGTAAAAGAATTGTCAGTTGACACGAAAAAGACTGTCCCTAAAGAAAAATGACCTCAGAACTGTTTCTTTC
>CANQTH010000010.1 GCA_947626795.1 uncultured Lachnospiraceae bacterium | reverse complement strand
ATATATAAAATACGCCAGATTTTAAAGGGCGGTGGAATTTACTTTTTCACTGGAATTTCGGATTGCAAGTCAGCCCTACTCCTCCAGATACCGCCAGACCCGCATGCCCCCGTCTTCCGGCCGCATGGAGATCTGCCCGGCCTCCATCGTGCAGAACACCCGGCTGCCCGCCTGCTCCATCCGGCCGACGGCTTCCGCGCCCGGATGCCCGTACGTGTTCCCTTCCCCGCAGGATATCACCGACAGGGAAGGCGAGAGGGCCTGCAAAAACTCCAGGCTGTTCGAGCCGTTCGAGCCGTGATGCGCCGCCTTGTAAAAATCCGCCTTCCCGACGCCGCACGCTTCCAGACAGCGTCCCTCCAGGATCTCCCTCTCCTGCGCTTCCCCGATGTCCCCGGTAAAGATCCCGGTAAGCCCCTGGCTCTCCATCGATACCACGAGGGATCCCGCGTTCCGGTCCTTTTCCGCCTGGCCGCCCGCCCCCTGCGCCGTCCCAGCCCCCGGATACAAGACCGTGAACGTCAGCGTTTCCGAGCCAAACTTCATCCCCTGCGCGGCGTAGAGGACATGGCATCCGGACCGTTTCGCAAGCGTGAGCAGCTCCCGCTCCGCCTCGTCCGCCTGCCGCATCCCTTCCGGCACGATAAGGTATTCCACCGGATAGCCGTCCTCCAAAAGCTCTTCCAGCCCATTGACGTGGTCGGCGTCCGCGTGGGACACGATCCACCCCTTTATAGAGCCGGCCCCGCGAGCCTTCAAGAACGGCAAAATACGGTATTTCCCCACCTGCCTCACATCGCTGCTGCCGCCGTCGATAAAAAAACGCGCCCCGTCCTGCGCCTGTATGTAAATCCCGTCCCCCTGCCCAACGTCCAGCGCCACGATCTCAAGCCCTTTCCCGCCGCGCACGCAAAACAGTGCCAGAAGGGACGCCGCGATCCCCGCGAGCCATTTCTTCTTCCCGCCGTGCGCCAAGATCCACAAAATACCGAAAAGAACGGCATAATAAGAAACCGCAAGCCAAAGCGGGGGCCGCCCCGGGAGCAAGGTTGCGCCCGGCAGGTCCAAAAATCCCTCGCAGGCCCGCTCATACGCCGAAAGCAGCCATCCCGCAGGCGTTAAGATCAGCGTCCCGAGCCGCACGGAAAAAAGCCCGGCAAACGCCCCCGCCGCCCCAAGGGAGAGCAAAACCCCCATGAACGGCAAGACGCAGGCGTTCGTAAGAATTCCGTAGCTCGGCGTCCCGTAATAATAATACAGCGACAGCGGCAGGGTCGTAAGCTGAATGCAAAAGCTCATAAATACGGTGTCCCGCAATTTCCCCGCCAGGCCGCACGCAGCGCGGCTCAAGATCCCGCCGCCCCCGGCTTCCTTTCCCGACGCACACTCTTCCCCGGCCCTGCGCGCCTTTCCCGACGCGCACGCGCCTCCGGCTTCCTTTCCTGACGCGCACGCCCTCTCGTCCCTGCCGCTTCTCCACGTCTGCCGGATCGTCCCCGCCGCCACGGTCGCGCCCAAAACCGCCCCGTAAGACAGGAGGAAGCCCGTATTCCACAGCACAAACGGGTTTTCCCATGCCTGCAGCCCCGCGCTCACCGCCAGCGCCGTCGCGGAATCGTAACTGCGCCCGGACATCCGCGCCGCCATCATCAGCGAAAACATACAGACCGCGCGCGCCGCGGAAACTTCCATGCCGGACATCAGCCCGAAGCTGTACGCCGCGCCCGCGGACAATGCCGCTCCCGCCCACGCCGGGCAGCGGAGCTTCTGCAAGAGCCAAAACGCGCCCATGCCAAATAAAGAGACGTGAAGCCCCGAGATCGCCAGGATATGGGAGATCCCTGCGTCCTGGTAGAGCGACTTCACCTCCGCGTCCAACAGCGACTTCTCGCCCAGCGTGATATTCGCCATCACCCCGGCGTCCTTCGCATCCATGCACTTTACCAGGGACTTTTCGAGCTTTTCGCGCAGCTCCCCTAAAAAAACGGCGTACTTGTCCACTTCCCCGGACGCCAGCCTCTCTTCGTCCGAAAACACGCGGAATTCTATTTTTTTGCTTTGGTAATATTGCTTCTCGTTGAAATTCCCTTCATTGCGGGAAATCTGAAATGGCGCGTACGTCCCATCCGCTTCCAGGATATTCCCCGGATGGAAACCCGCGCTGGAACTGTAGACTAGAACCCCAAAACAGGGGTAAGCTTTGCCGCCCGCAAAAACCCGGGCGTCTTCCAGATGATAAACCGTCTTTCCTTCTTTTTCCTGCGCATGGCAGACCCGTCCCCTGACAGTGATCCGCTCGCCCTCCGTAAGCGCGCCCGCAAGGCCGTCCCGCACCTGCCGCGCGGCGTCCATATGCGCCGCCCCGGCAAAAAACAACAGCAGGCACGGCAGCGTCCGCAGCAGCAGCATCCGCCACGGCCTCTCTTTGTAATGCGCTGCGACGGCCGCCCCGGCGCCGATGCAAAAAAGCAGCATCCCCCCGGCGGCCCAGGCCCCTGGCGGGCCTGCGTACAAGATCCCCATCAGGAAAGACAGCGCCAGGCAGCAGGCCGTCCTGTTTGCCACGCGCGCCTCCTTTCCTTCTTCTCATTTTCCTTTCTTCTTCTCTCCCTGGCCGTCCACATAGTCCAGATCCCTCTCATATGTGGCCGACAGATCGAATTTTTCCCGGTACACCAGGTTGCTGTCCCCATTCACGGAAATCTGCACCTTATTCACATTCGGAAGCTCCGCCAGGGAATTGACGATCGAGTAGATGACGACCGGCTCGGAGACTTCATAATCCTGCTTTAGGAACCCCTCGTCCAAATTGACGTACCCGACGCCGTCCAGCACGGACACGTTGACCAGCTTCGTGCCTTTCGGGATCGCCGCGCGCTTCCCGTCCCCTTTCGGGCCTTTCAGCAACTGCTCCATCACCAGCTTTTCCAGGGAAATGTTCCCGCTGTAATGCACTTCCTGCACTTCCTGCACCAGGCCCGTCCCCTTCTTGTCCGCAAAATAAAGCGTAATGCTCGCATTCTGGATGGCGTTGATCTGCTCCCCCGGATTCTCCACGAAGCTCTCCGCCGTCATGACCCCGACCGGGGTCCCGTTGACGTCCGTAAGCGGCGCGTCCCCCACATAAAAGGAAATGCCCTCCACGCCGTCCACCTGGATCAGCGTCTTGACGACCGCCGCCCGGCACAGGACCTCGCTCACATTGTCCATTTTGGAATAATCGCTGTCAAAATATAAGTAAAGCTGCGAATTGTCCAGATTCCAGGACGCCAGCCTCGCCTCGTCCGGAACTCCCACAAGCCCCGGCTCGTCCGTGTCCCGGAATAATTTTTCCAAAAACTCCTCGATCATCCACTCGCTGTTTGTCGCATCCGGCTCGTAGCCGACCGCTACGGTCTTCGTCATGTCCTGGTTGATATAATAAATGCTGTACGCGGACGCCTCTTCCTTTTTTTCCCCGCACGCTGCCAGGATCACAGGCAAAAACGCCAGCAGGGACAGCAGAAGCCATTTTTTCTTCGTTCTCCCCATCCCATCCTCCTACACGGTATATGTCAAGGGTATGCGGACCGTGAACGTCGTCCCTTCCCCTTCTTTGCTGTGCGCCTTGATCGCCCCGCGGTGCATCAGGATGGCGTTCCGCGTGATCGCAAGCCCAAGGCCCGTCCCTTTGATCTCCTTTGAATGCGATTTGTCCACGCGGAAAAACCGCTCGTATATATGCTCCAGGTCCTCCTGCGGTATGCCGATCCCGGAATCCTCCACGCGCACGTAAAAATACTTGTGGTCCGCATTGAGCGAGACATGCACCCAGCCGCCTTTTTTGTTGTACTTTATGGCGTTCTCCACCAGATTGTTCAGCGCGAGCGACAATTTCACCTCGTCGATCTCCGCGCTTACCGGGCGGAAGCTCTCTAAGACAAGCTCCACGTTCTGCTTTTCCGCGATGGGGCGCAGCCGCTTTAGGAGCATTTCCAAAAGCTCGTTGACATTGACGGACGAGATATTCAGATCCCCCGCCGACTTATCCATCTTCACTAAGGAGAGCAGGTCGTTGATGATCTTGTTCTCACGCTCGATCTCCTCCGCGATGTCCCCCATGAAATCCTTATACAGCTCCACCGGGACGTCCTCCTGCCCCAGCAGGGAATCCGCGAGGACCTTCATGGACGTCAGGGGCGTCTTTAGCTCATGCGAGACATTGGCGACAAATTCCTGCCTGGAACGGTCGACGACGCGCATCTTCCCCAGCATCTCGTTGAAGGCGTTGGATATCGCCTCCGTCTCCGTATAATCGGAAACCATCAGCACGCCTTCCCCGCCTTCCCCTTCTTTCGCCTGGATCTCCGCTAAGGACGTCGTAAGCTTCCCAAGCGGATGCACGAGCAGGCGCGCCAAAAAGACCGCCGCAGCCACGACCACGATCGCGCTCACGATCTCGATCGCCAGCATGCGGTCTTTCAGATAATCGTAATTCGACATGATGCTGTCCGTAGACACGCTGACGAGAAGGACGCCGAGCGTGTTCTGCTCCTGGTCCTTCACCGGGACGGAAAGCTCGATATAGCGGTTCTTTGAATCGTACTTCGAGATCTCCTCGCCCCCAAAGCTCTTGACCACTTCCTCCGAGATGATCGTCTTGCCCGTGTCAAGCCCGTATGTATCCTTCACGATCTGGAACCCCTTGTTCATGATCATCACCCGGCCGTCGTAAACATTGGAGATCAAGTCGAGCTGCGCGTTGATGACCTCTTCCGAGGGATCCTTGATATAATCATAAGAAGCGAGCTGGCTGCCCAAGATCTTCGCCTGCCCCAAAATGTCGATGCTCTGGTTGGAAACCGCCTTTTTCTCATAGCTGGCAAGAATCCCGGCATGGAGCGCCATGCCGGGCATGATTCCCATCAACAGGAATAATAAGAACAGCCGGAATCTCAGGCTGTGGAAAAATTTCAGTCTCTTCATCCTCTCCGCCTACCCCTGGTAATAATAGCCGACGCCCCATTTCGTGCGCACGTACTTCGGCTCGCTCGGGTTGCTCTCGATCTTCTCGCGCAGACGTCTCACATGCACGTCCACCGTGCGCACGTCCCCCGGGTACTCATAGCCCCACACCAGGTTCAGCAGGTTCTCCCGGCTGTAGACTTTATTCTTGTTCACGACAAGAAGCTCAAGCAGATCGAATTCCTTCGCGGTCACATTGATCTCTTTGCCCAGGACGAAGAGGCGGCGGCTCTCGCTGTCCAGCCGCAGCTCGCCGTCCTCCACGACCTTCGGCCGTTCCTTCGCCTGCTGCCTGGGCGACGTCCGGCGCATGATCGCCTTGATGCGCGCCTTCACCTCCAGAATATTGAACGGCTTCGTAATGTAATCGTCCGCCCCGTACTCAAGCCCCAGGATCTTGTCCATGTCGTCCCCCTTGGCCGTGAGCATCACGATCGGCACGGTGGAAAACTCCCGTATCTGCTGGCATACCTCAAAGCCGTCCAGCTTCGGCAGCATGATGTCGAGCAGGATCAGATCGTACTCCTGGCCCTGCGCGAGCCGCAGCCCTTCCTCCCCGTCGTAGGCGCAGTCCACTTCCATGCCGTCCTGCTCCAAGCTAAAGCGAATCCCTTTCACAATCAATTTTTCATCGTCCACTACCAGAACCCTTTTTGCCATTTTGCCTCCTCAATCCACCTTGACGCAATCTTTCACTTTGGAAAACACGCCTTCCTTGATGCCTTCCACTTTCATCAGATCCTCGATCTGCCGGAACCTGCCGTTCGCTTCCCGCCACGCGAGGATGCTCCTCGCCTTGGCTTCCCCGATGCCGGGCAGCTCCATCAGCTCGGCCTCGGTAGCCGCGTTTAAGTCCAGCCTGCCGTCGTCCTGCGCTTCTCCGGCCTGCGCCTCCTGCGCTTCCCGAGCCTGAGCTTCCTGCGCCCGGGCTTCCTCCTTGTCCATGATATATACCATCTGCCCGTCGCTTAGCGGCTCCGCCTGGTTCAAGCCCTTCACGTCTGCCTCGTCGGTGACGCCCCCTGCAAGCTCCAGCGCCTGGAAGATCCGGCTGCCCGCCTCTAATTCATAGACGCCCGGCTCCTTCACCGCGCCGCTTACCTGCACGTAGATCGTCCCGGCTCCCGCGCCGGAACCCCCTCCTGCAGACTCTTCAGCAGAACCCGCGCCTGCGGCGCCTTCGCCGGAACCTCCGCCAGAAGATCCCTCCCCGAGGCCCCCGTCCGCAGATCCTTCGCCAAGATCCCCGCCCGAAGAGTCCGAAGATTCCTCCCCCGAGAGGAGGATGCCGTCCCGCGCGCCGCCCGCGCAGCCTGCCATCAGGCATAGCGCCAGATGCAGCGCGGCCAGAAAAACGATTCTTTTTCTCATGCTCTTTCCCACCTTTCCATTGCCGGGGCAGCGCGCGCCGCGCGCTTTTCGCCCCAGGCCAAAAAATTGTTCCCGATGGGAAAAGCTTATTCACAGATCCTTTTTATTGTATCGGAATTTTGGAGTGATTACAAGAGTAATTATTTATTAATTTTTTCGTAACATGGAAAGCCGTAAAGATAAGCAACGGCAGTCGCCAAATGGACGCGCAAGCACGTCCGCCTGGCTCGTTGCCCGCAGAAAAAAAGGAGGGCTTCCGCCCTCACTCCCATTTGAATAAGATGATGCCGACGATGCAGATCGCCATGCCGACCGCCCTGCGCCATTCAAACGGCTGCTTGTCCACCCCGAAGATCCCAAAAAGCTCGATCAGGTAAGCGACAAGGAGCTGGGAGACGACGATCAGCATGACCGCCTGCGCAGGCCCCAGCGCCGCCATGCTCTTGATGACGGTATACGTGATGAGAGCGCCGATCGCTCCGCCCAAAAGCAGGTACCTCGGCCTGATCTCCAAAAGGCCGGAAAAGCCCGTCCGGTCCGTAAGGAGCCAGGCCGCCAGGCAGACGGCGAGCGCGGAGAGCTGCACCCAGCTATTGCTGACCCATATGCTGGTATGCTTCGTGACCCCGGTATTGAACACCCCCTGGACGCTCATGAACGCCCCTGACAAAAGCGCGATAAAAATCCCAATCATTGACGATCCCTCCTGGATAATTCTTTTCCCGTAGGATATGCCAATGTCGGGATTTTTATACGGCTTTTCCTCACGCATATTGACGGAACACGTTTTCCAGCTTCTCCGCCATCTCGTCGATATGCTCTTTTTCGATCACGAGCGGCGGCACGAAGCGAAGCACATCGCTCCCCGCCGTAATGACGATCAGCCCTTCTTCCAACGCTTTCGCGCTCACTTCCCCGACTGGGATGGAAAGCTCCAGCCCGCGAATCAGCCCGACGCCGCGGCTGTCCTTGACAAACGCATACGTTTCCTGGAACCGCCTTAACCGCTCTTCCAAATATCCGGAAACTTCCCGGACGTGTTCCGGAATCTTTTCTCTCTCAAAAATCTCCAGAACCTTGCGCACGGCCGCCCCGACAAACGGGTTGCCGCCATAAGTCGTCCCATGGTCGCCGGGCTTTAGCGAGCCTTTTGCCACTTTCTCCGTCATCAAAAACGCCCCGACCGGGACGCCGCAGCCCAGCGCCTTCGCGCACGTCATGATATCCGGCTTCACGCCGTAGCCCTGCCATGCGAACATATGGCCCGTCCTGCCCATGCCGCACTGGATCTCGTCCAAAATGAGCAGGATATCGCGTTCTTCGCAAAGCTGCCGGATCCCGTTCAAAAACCCTTCCTGCGCGGGATAGACGCCGCCTTCCCCCTGAACCGTCTCCAAAATGACCGCGCAGGTCTTGTCCGTAACCTGCTCTTTCACGCTTTCCAAGTCGTTGTACCTTGCGAACCTCACGATCCCAGGCAGCGGCTCGAACGGCTCGCGGTAATGCGCGTTCCCGGTGACGGCCAGCGCGCCCAGGGTCCTCCCGTGGAACGAATGCTCCATGGCTATGATCTCATGATCCGTCTTCCCGTCTTTCTCATAGGCGTATTTCTTCGCGGCCTTGATCGCGCCCTCGATGGCCTCCGTCCCGCTGTTCGTGAAAAACACGCGGTCCATGCCGGACGCCTCGCACAGCTTTTCCGCCGCCTCGATCGTCGGCTGGTTGTAATACAGGTTGGAAGTGTGGAGCAGCCTGTCGATCTGCGCCTTGAGCGCGTCGTTATACTCCCGGTTCCCATAGCCCAGCGCCTGGACGGCGATCCCCGCCGCGAAATCCAAGTACTTCTTCCCTTCCGTGTCGTAGAGGTACACGCCCTCTCCGCGCTCCAACACCACCGGATAGCGGTTGTATGTATGCAGGATATGCGCTTCCGCCTGTTCCATCCATTGCTTCATTTCCATTTCCCGGCCTCCCTCTTTAGGCTTCTTTATAGAATTTCTCTTCGCTGTCGCCCAGGATCGCCGTCCCGATCCCCTTGTTCGTGAAGATCTCAAGCAGCAGGCAATGGGCAATCCGCCCGTCCAGGATATGCACCCGGGACACGCCGTTGTTGATGGCGTCGATACAGTTGTTCAGCTTGGGCAGCATCCCGCCGCCGATATTCCCGTCCCCGATCAGCGCGCGCGCCTCGGAGACGGACAGCTCCGAGATCAGCGTCGACCTGTCCTCCGGATCCTTGTACACACCCTCGATATCCGTCAAAAACGCCAGCTTTTCCGCCTTGACCGCCCGCGCGATGGCGCACGCCGCGTCGTCCGCGTTGATATTGTAAGTCTGGAACGCGTCGTCCAGCCCGATGGGGCATACGATCGGCAGGAAATCCTTTTCCAGCAAGTCGAACAGGACTTTCGGATCCACTTCCTTTATCTCCCCCACGAAGCCGATATCCTGTCCGTCGGAATATTTCTTGCTGACTTTCAAAAGGCCGCCGTCCTTGCCGCTGATCCCGACCGCGTTGACGCCCAGCTCCTGCACCATCTGCACCAGGGACTTGTTCACCCGCCCCAGCACCATTTCCGCGATCTCCATCGTCGCCGCGTCCGTCTTGCGCAGCCCGTTGACAAACTCCGGCTTCATCCCGGCTTTCCCGACCCAGCGGCTGATCTCCTTCCCGCCGCCGTGGACGATGATCGGCTTGAACCCGACCAGCTTCAAAAGCGTCACGTCCTGGATCACCCTTTTTTTCAGGTCGTCGTCCACCATCGCGCTCCCGCCGTATTTCACGACGATGATCTTCCGGTTGAACCGCTGGATATAAGGAAGCGCCTCGATCAGCACCTCCGCTTTCTGCATCACTTCCTGCATATTTTTCTCTTCCATGCCTTCTATCCTCTTTCTTTTATCCTGATCCGCCCATTTTGGCCGGGCGGCCGCCCTATGAGCGGTAATCCGCGTTGATCTTCACATAGTCATACGTCAGGTCGCAGCCCCACGCGGTCGCTTCGGCTTCTCCCATCTTCATGTCCGCCAACACGGTCACTTCCTCTTCCGAAAGGATCTTCGCCGCCTTCTCCTCGTCAAAATCAGGCACTTTCCCGTCGCAGTAGAACAAGATCTCCCCCGCGCGGCTCTTCGCGTAAAGTTCCATCTTCTCCGGGTCGAAATCCGCCCCGGAATAGCCGAGGGCGCAGAGGAACCGTCCGCAGTTCGCGTCATGCCCGAAGATCGCCGCTTTGCTCAAAGACGAGCCGACGACGGACCGCGCCAGCTTCCTGGCGTTCTCCTTCGTATCCGCATGGATGACCTTCGCCTCGAACAGCGCCGTCGCGCCTTCCCCGTCGCCCGCCATTTTCCGGGCAAGCGCGGTGTTCACCTGGTTCAGCGCCTCCGCGAACTTCCGGTAATCCCCGTTCTTTTCCGTGATCTTGGGATTGCCCGCCATGCCGTTCGCTAAGACAAGCGCCGTGTCGTTCGTGGAAGTGTCGCCGTCGACCGTGACCATGTTATACGTGTCCTTGACGTCCTCTTGCAGGGCCTCCTGGAGCATTTCTTTGGAAATGGACGCGTCCGTCGTCACGAAACTGAGCATCGTGCACATATTCGGATGGATCATGCCGGAACCCTTGCACATACCGCCCACCGTCACGGTCTTCCCGCCGATCTCGACGGTGACTGCCGCTTCCTTCGGCTCTGTGTCCGTCGTCATGATGGCGCGGGCCGCCGCATGGCCGTCTTCTATGCTGTCCCCCAGCTTTTCCGACAACGCGCGCACCCCGGCCGTGAGCTTCTCTATCGGGAGCTGCATCCCGATGACCCCTGTGGACGCCACCAGCGTCTGATCCTGCGGGATCCCAAGGGACGCTTCCACGGCTTCTGCCGTCTGCCTGCAGTAGTCCATCCCTTCCTGCCCCGTGCAGGCGTTGGCGATCCCCGCATTGGCGACGACCGCCTTCGCATACGCCTCCCGCTCGACCATACGCTGGTCCCATTTTACCGGAGCGGCCTTTACGACGTTCGTCGTGAAGACCCCGGCAAATGCCGCCGGGACGTCGCTGACGATCATCGCCATGTCCGTCCTTCCCTGATATTTGATCCCGGCTTCCACGGCCGCCGCCCGAAATCCTTTCGCAGCCGTGACGCCGCCTGTAATCTGCTTCATGTTCTTTCCCCTTTTCTGTTTTTTCCGACCCTGCGGCAAAAGACCTCTGCTCACTGAAATGTCGTGATGTTCTCGTCGTTCAGCGCAAGGTCATAATAATTCAAGTCCTCCCGGAACGTCCATCCGACGCTTTTCCAGAAGGAATTTCCAATCTCATTTTTCTTAAACGCGATCAGGCACGCCTGATTGATATGCTCTTCCTGCAGGGCTTTCATGGCCGCCACGGCCATGGCCTTCCCGATCCCGCGCTTCCTGCAGTCCTCCCGGACGCACACATGGTAAAAACAGCCGCGACGCCCGTCGTGGCCGCACAGGATGGAGCCGATGACCTCCCCGTCCTTCTCCGCCACAATGCTCGTCGACGGGTTCCTGCGCACAAAGCGCGCCACCCCTTCCCGGGAATCGTCCACGCTCCGTATCCCAAATCCCTTAATGGTCTTCCACAGCGCGTATACCCCGGGATAATCTTCTTCCGCCATCGGGCGGATCTTCACTTCTTCCATCGTTCCTGCTTCCTTCATCTTTTTCCGGCTTTCCCGCAAGCGCGCTGTCTCCGGCAATAAGCCGTATCCATGCCCCCATGCGGCCGTTTTCCTGCCCCTGCGGGAACATGGCACCGCCTTTAGCAATCGCCGCGTCCATGCCTCCCATGCGGCCGTTTCGCCTGCCCCTACGGGAACATGGGCGCCGTCTCCAGCCCTTCCTGCTCCGGGAACCCGAACAGCAGGTTCATGTTCTGCACGGCCTGTCCCGCCGCCCCCTTCACCAGGTTGTCGACCGCCCCCATCATGACGATCCGCCCGGTGCGCGCGTCGATCTGAAAGCCAATGTCCACGAAATTGCTGCCTTCCACCCATTTCGTCTCCGGATATGCGCCTTCCCCAAGCACGCGCACGAACGTCTCCTTCCCATAATAAGCGTCGTAAACCGCCTTCACCTGCGCGCCGTCCGGGAAGGCATACGAGCCGTCCGGCTGCCTTACCTTTTTGAGGGACGCGTATTCCGTCGCCAGGATGCCGCGGTTCATCGGCGTTAAGTGCGGCGTGAAGCTGATCGTGACCGCCTCCCCCGCCGCGTACCCGAGCTGCTCCTCGATCTCGGGCGTATGGCGGTGCGTCGTCACGCCGTACGCCTTGATATTCTCGTTGACCTCGCAGTACAGGTTGGGCAGCTTCGCTCCGCGCCCCGCGCCGGAAACCCCGGACTTCGCGTCCACGATCAGCGTATTCGCGTCGATCAGCCCCTCCTTCACGAGCGGATACGCCGTCAAGATGGAACAGGTCGTATAGCATCCGGGGTTGGCGATCAGGCGCGCGCCCTTTATCTTCTCCCGGTTGACCTCGCACAGGCCGTACACGGCCTCCCCGATAAACTGCGGGCTTTTATGCTTTATCTTGTACCATTCCTCATACACGCCGACGTCCTTGATGCGGTAGTCCGCGCTCAAGTCAATGACCTTGGCGTTCCCTAAGATCTCTTCCGTCAGCGCTCCGGCCAAAAACCCCTGCGGCGTCGCCGTAAAGATCACATCCGCCTGCCTCGACAATTCCAGCAGGTTGTCGTCCAGGCAGGAATCCTCCACCAACTGGAACATATTCCCATATATTTTCGCATAGCTCTCATCCACATAGCTCCTTGAGCCGTACCATACGACCTCGGCCTCTGGATGCCTAAGCAAGATCCGCGCCAGCTCCGCCCCGGCATATCCGGTCGAGCCAATGATCCCCGCTTTTATCATAAGATCCCTCACTTTCTTTTCCATGGGCGCCCGCCCCGGAAACGCCGCCCTGCGGCAGCCTGGCCTTGCGGCCTCCCTGTTCCGCCGCAACAGTTCAGCCTTCGGCTCCACAGTCACGGTCCGTCGCCTTACTATAGTAATACATCTTTCCTTTTCCGTAAAGCCCCTTTTTCGTAACCGTTCAGTCCAGGACTTTGCACTTGCCGCAAAGTCCGTAAAAACGAGTAAATTTTGCCGAGTGGGAATCCGGCTCTTTGCCGAAGGCAAACTTGAAATGAGCCGGATTCCGTAACAGGGCAGCGGAAGGCTGAACTGTTACCCTTTGTCATTTTGCATAATTATACATAAATTATGAAAATTATGCAAGTATTTTTCTAACCCGAAACCCATTTCCCCAATATTTTCGCTTGCCTTTTTCCACCTGATATTGTATATTATTAAAGAAATGCTCCGTGGGGCGCGCCGTAAGATCTTTGCGCGGCGGCCCTAAGATCATGAATCTCATAACACAGGAGGAAAAACCAATGAAAGAAAAAGTGATCTTAGCTTATTCCGGGGGATTGGACACGACCGCGATCATCCCCTGGCTGAAAGAAAATTTTGACTATGAAGTCATCTGCTGCTGCGTCGACTGCGGGCAGGAGGAAGAGCTGGACGGGCTGGAGGAGCGCGCGATCTTATCCGGCGCATCCAAATTATACATCGAGGACATCACGGACGAATTCGCGGAAGAATATATCATCCCCTGCGTGCAGGCGGGCGCGGTTTACGAGAACAAATACCTGCTCGGCACTTCGATGGCGCGTCCCGGGATCGCAAAACGCTTAGTCGAGATTGCCCGCAAGGAAGGCGCGACCGCCATCTGCCACGGCGCGACCGGGAAGGGGAACGACCAGATCCGCTTCGAACTGACGATCAAAGCGCTCGCGCCGGACTTAAAGATCATCGCGGCATGGCGGAACGACAAGTGGAATATGCAGTCGCGCGAGGAAGAGATCGCATACTGCAAGGCGCACGGCATCGACCTCCCGTTTTCCGCGGACAACAGCTACAGCCGCGACCGCAACTTATGGCACATCAGCCATGAAGGCCTGGAACTGGAGGATCCGGCGTGCGAGCCGAATTACGACCATCTCCTGGTCCTTGGCGTGTCTCCGGAAAAAGCCCCGGACGAAAGCGAGGCCGTCACCATGACGTTCGAATCCGGCGTGCCTAAGACGATCAACGGCAAAGCCATGAAAGTCGCCGATATCATCCGCGAGCTGAACCGCTTAGGCGGGAAGCACGGCGTCGGCATCGTCGATATCGTGGAGAACCGCGTCGTCGGCATGAAGTCCCGCGGCGTCTACGAGACGCCTGGCGGAACGATCCTGATGGAGGCGCAGCGGCAATTGGAGGAGCTTGTGCTTGACCGCGCCACGATGGACGTAAAAAAGGACATGGGCAACAAGATGGCTCAGATCGTATACGAAGGGAAATGGTTCACCCCGCTGCGCGAGGCGGTTCAGGCGTTTGTTGCCTCCACGCAGAAATATGTGACCGGAGAAGTGAAGTTCCGCCTCTACAAGGGCAACATCATCAAAGCCGGGACGACTTCCCCCTATTCTCTGTACAGCGAGTCGCTCGCAAGCTTCACGACCGGGGACCTGTACGACCACCACGACGCCGAGGGCTTCATCACGCTGTTCGGCCTGCCGTTAAAAGTCCGCGCAATGAAAATGGCGGAGCTGGAAAAGTAGAATTCCGTAACTGTGAGGCCAAAGGCTGAACGGTTACAGAATTCCTGGCGGCCAAGCCCGGACAGACGCGGGGCTGCCGCGTTACGGAAGAAAGATCCGTAACGCGGCAGCCCCGTTCTATTAATTGCATCCATTGTAACCGTTCAGCCGCCAGCTTCGCTTTTGGCTGAATCTTTGTATCTTCATGCGTTCTTCGGGACGTCCTTGATGGAGAAGCTGAACCTTCCCATCCTGTCTTTCCCCATGCAGACGACTTTTACCACGTCGCCCAGCGTCAGGACGTCTTCCACGCGGTTGACGCGCCCTTTCGAGATCTTGGAGATATGCACCAGGCCCTCTTTCCCGGGCGCAAATTCCAGAAACGCCCCAAATTCCTTGATGTTGACGACTTTCCCGACAAAGATCTGGCCCGCCTCGAAATCAGTCGTGATGATCTTCACCAGATTTACCGCCTTGTCCATCATCTCCTTGTCCGTCCCGCAGATGGATACCGCACCGTCGTCGCTGATATCGATCTTCACGCCCGTCTGCTCAATGATGGCGTTGATGGTCTTGCCCCTCTGCCCCACGACGTCGCCGATCTTGGCCGGGTCGATCTGGATCTGCACGATCTTCGGCGCAAATTCCCCGATCTCCTCGCGCGGCTTCGCGATGGCCTTGGACATTACCTCGTCCATGATATAGAGCCGCGCCTCGCGCGTCCTGCGGATGGCCTCCTCAACGATCGGCCTCGTCAGGCCGTGGATCTTGATATCCATCTGGATCGCCGTTATGCCCTCGTGCGTCCCCGTCACCTTGAAGTCCATGTCCCCGAAGAAGTCCTCCAGGCCCTGGATATCCGTCAATACGATATAGTCGTCGTCCGTCTCCCCCGTCACCAGGCCGCAGGAGATGCCGGCCACCATCTTCTTGATCGGCACGCCCGCCGCCATGAGTGCCATGCAGGAAGCGCATGTGGACGCCATGGAAGTCGAGCCGTTGGACTCAAACGTCTCGGACACGGCGCGGATCGCGTACGGGAACTCCTCTTCGCTCGGAAGCACGGGAAGCAGCGCGCGCTCCGCCAGCGCGCCATGCCCGATCTCACGGCGTCCCGGCCCCCTGCTCGGCTTTGTCTCGCCTACCGAGTAGGACGGGAAATTATAATGATGCATATAACGCTTATTCACTTCATTTTCATCCAGTCCGTCGATGCGCTGCACCTCGGACAACGGCGCGAGCGTCACCACGTCGCAGATCTGCGTCTGCCCGCGCGTGAACATCGCCGAGCCATGGACGCGCGGGATGATGTCCACTTCCGCCGCCAGTGGCCGGATCTGGTCGATGGCGCGCCCGTCCGGGCGCTTGTGGTCCTTCAGGATCATCTTGCGCACCGTCTTTTTCTGATACTGGTAGATCGCTTCTCCGAGCATCTCCAGCCATTCCTCATTTTCCGCGAACTCCTCTTCCAGTTTCTCCGTGATGGCGCGGATATTCGCCTCGCGCGCCTGCTTCTCGTCCGTAAAGACGGCCTTCTCCATCTCTTCCGGCGGAACGATCGCCCGGATGGCCTCAAACAGCTCCTCCGGCACGGCGCAGCTCGTATATTCATGCTTCGGCTTGCCGACCTTTTCCACGATGCCGTTTATGAACGCAATGATCTCCTGGTTGATCTCATGCGCCTTGTAGATGGCCTCGATCATCTTGTCCTCCGGAACCTCGTTCGCCCCGGCCTCGATCATGATGACCTTCTCGCTGGTCGAAGCCACCGTCAGGTTCAGATCCCCGTTCTTCCACTGCTCCTGGGACGGATTAATGATAAACTCCCCATCCTGCATGCCGATCTGCGTCATGGCGCAGGGTCCGGCAAACGGGATGTCAGAAATGCTCGCCGCGATCGCGGAGCCAAGCATCGCCACCAATTCCGGGCGGCACTTCGGATCCACGCTCATGACCAGATTGTCAAGCGTCACGTCGTTCCGGTAATCCTTCGGGAACAGCGGGCGCATGGGACGGTCGATCACGCGGGACGTCAAGACCGCGTTCTCCGACGCCTTCCCTTCCCTCTTGTTAAATCCGCCCGGTATCTTGCCGACGGAGTACAATTTTTCCTCATATTCCACGCTCAGCGGGAAAAAATCAATCCCCTCGCGCGGCTTGTCCGACGCAGTCGCCGTGGACAGCACCACGGTATCCCCGTAATGCATGAATGCCGCGCCGTTCGCCTGCGCAGCTACCCTGCCGATGTCTACCCGAAGCGTCCTGCCTCCCAATTCCATTGTAAACTGTTCATACATATTTTCTTCCTCCTGCCCAGTCCGCGATCCTCAAAAACTTAAATACCCCGTAGCAAACTACGGGGTATTCGCCCTCAAAGAAAGGAACTACTTCCTGATCCCCAAACGCTCGATCAAAGTACGATACCTTTCAATATCTCTCTTCTTCAAATATGCAAGCATACCGCGCCTCTGGCCTACCATCTTCAAAAGCCCACGCCTGGAATGATGATCCTTCGGATTCTGCTTCAGATGCTCGGTCAGCTCCTGGATCCTTGCCGTCAGGATCGCGACCTGAACCTCCGGCGAGCCTGTGTCGCCCGGCGTCCTTCCGTATTCTGCTATGATTGCCTGTTTCTTTTCCTTTGCTATCATATGATGATAACCTCCTTTAATGATCTACCGCCCGATGGCCCTTCGGCCCATGGGATATTAAGCAATGGTCGGAGCGTCCATTTGCTGAATATGGGCTTCCCAACTTATGCCGGCCGCCTTCCCGCGGCATCGACCAAAAGACATTATAGCACAGGCGTCCCGGGTTGTAAAGGAATTATTTTCTTTTCCCTTAATCCAGGACAAACACCCTGGGCTGAACTGTTACAAAATCTTATCTATTACTGTATGCTTCTACTGCATAATTTTCAATCATAAAGAATAAATTCGCTGTTCCCAATACATCAAAATTTCCATTTATAATATTATGATGCCATGCCCAACAAACTGACACTTCATAATTTACTCCCATTATTGTATCTGGGAAAATGAAATCCTGCTCACAAATCTTCCTATATGCATCCTCCCGGGAAACAAACTCACTCACTCTATTTTTCAACTTCAATTCTATATATGCTCTTAATATCGATAAAGAAACTGCAAATGCTAATGCCTCATTAACCAATAAGAACTCTTCTTCTGTCCCAGTATATTCATCAACTACTTCTTTACTGATAGGCTTCTCCATAACAATAGCCTTTGCCAAACATGCCGCTATTTTATGTCTATCAAGTTTTACATCTGTTCCTGGTTTTATAAAAAGTCTCTTTGTGCTATTTTTTATATCATTATAGCATCTACATAAAGAATCAAAACTTCCATTTCTCATATATATTGTTGAATCGTGTTTTTGCAATACCTCAAAAGAAGGAATAATACAGTTATCCCACAATTTTTTAAATTCTTGCTTGTTCATTTATTTTCTCCAATAAATTATTTATACATTTAGATGGCTTAATGTAATCCAACGTATCTGAAATTTCATCATCTGTATTGCTTAATAAAATTAAGCACATAACACAAAAATTCCCTAAACATATAGTGGGATTTACTAAATTCAATACTGCTTTCTTTTCCATAACTTTATGCTTTGATTTATTATTTTCACTTTTTTTTAAATAAGATACAAAAAAACGATTCCACACTAAACTCGCAATAATCAATATAACAACTACACAAATTGCAGTCCAAATATTATAATTCATCTTCTTCACCCCCATCTTGATCGTAATCTGTTAAATATTCATCTTCTTCACTGAGTTGATTTATCCTACTATCCGTAACCAATAATACTATCGGAAAAGAAACCGCCAACAAAATCAGCGCTTTAATTAAATATCCAAACTTTTCAATTTCAAAATAACTTTGAACACTTCCTAAACTTAATAAAGAAGTTACACCTGCTACAAAAGATAAAACCACAAGCCATATTAACATTCTTTTTAATGGTCGACATATTCTTTGTTCCTTCAGAAAATCCCAATAACTATCTATATTACTTGCACTTTGTACCAGTATGGCAATTGCGAACGCTTTTGATTCTCCCAAACTAGGAATTGCACTTAATAAAATTATCCCAAAACAAATAAGTATTTTTCTAAAATCAACTACCCAGTCATCATATAAAGTCTGATTATTATTCATATGTACTTTAACACTATTTCCCTTCAAAATATTTTTATCAACACAAAAGAAACACAAGTAATAAAGTTCTATCCTTTACTACTTATGTTCCTTTTATTATAATTTATGCACAAACTCTTCATTCGCACTATTTATCCCTCATAATACAAATTATACATTCAAAATGCTTGTTCTTTTTATAAAAATGATATACAATATATACGTTGTTTCTCTTTTTTAATGCTATATTTAGTATTCCACATTTATTTTATGCCAATATATTGTATAATGCTTATCACCTTATTCACTATTATAATGTCACAGAAATGTCCTGTCAAGCAAAATCTTTCTACTGGATAGCGTCTGAAAAAAGATCCCTATATACAGCAAGGGCAGAATCCAAAAATCGGTTCTGCCCTTTCGGCGCGATCGTAAAGGAGGCTTTCATCGTGCCGGAATAATTGCCCTGGAAGGTGACGGTCACGGTATAGATTCCCACGTCCTTGCAGCCACCTGGGTATTTCACCGTGTGGTCCGTGCCGGATCTCAGGGCGTTGCCCTTGCTGTCCTTTACCGTGACAGACGGCTTTTGGGACTTGCCGTTATAAGTAAATGTATGTTCTAATCCCGTTCATGATATCCTCCTGTGTTTTTTACCATTATAAAGAGCATGGATGGGATCTGTCAAGAAGAGTAACAGTTCAGCCGGACTTTGCAGCAAGCGCAAAGTCCTGGGCTGAACTGTTCTTTTCTCTTAATCGCTGATGTAGCGCCTTACGCAGATCGGGTTACGGTAAAACGCGTTGGATATCTTGATCCCGGTCCTTGCCGAGCTTGCGTGTACGACCTGTCCGTTCCCGATATACATCGCCACATGGCTGATGCTGCTGCCGCTCCCATAGAAGAACAGGTCGCCCGGCTTCGCCTCGGACGGGCTGACGCTCCATCCGCACCCGGCCTGCGCGCTGGAAGAATGCGGCAGGTAGACCCCGTATTTCTCATAAATCCGCATGGTGAACCCGGAGCAGTCCACGCCGTTCGTCAGGCTTGTCCCGCCCCATACGTAACGGTTGCCCACAAACTGGCAGGCATACTGGATCATATCCACGCGCACGTCAGACACGCCCTCGCCGTAACGGACTTCCGTCATCGTCATCGCCTTGGGGAGCTGCTCGGACAATTCGACATACTCGCTCGCGACGTAGCACTCGTCCCCGTCGATCTCCACTTTCACCCAGTCTCCCATGTCTTCCACGACATGAAGCTCTTCCCCTTCCGCGATCGTCGTCCAGATCGTGCAGTCCGTGTTCGGCTCGACCCTCGCGTTCAGCGTCTGCGTCAGGGACGTCGCCACCGTGGACTTCACTTCCTTGGCGCGCTTTTTCGCCGCTTTCCCCGTCAGCAGGAACTCGCCCTTGACATACCCGGTCACTTCCCCGGACTGTATCTTATACCAGTCGCCTTCCTGCGAAAGGATCTCGCATCCCCCGTCCACTGGCAATTCCCCTACCAGATCGTTTTCCTCCCCTGGATTCTCCCGGATGTTCAGATGGTTCTCCACGTCCGCGATCCCGAGGTTTGTATAGCCGCAGATCTTGTCAGTTCCTTCCTTCTTCGCCTTTTTCTCAGCCTTTTCTTTCTTGTTATCTTTCGCTTTCTTATCGTTTTCCGCTTCCTTGCCGCTCTTCGCTTCTTTTTCAGAATCCGCGGACGCCGAAACCTCCGACAGATGGCCGATCTCCCCGCCGCTCGCGAGGCTGTCCCCGAACACTGCCATGACCCCCGCTTCCACATTGCCGGACGCCATGACCGGGATCTGCGCCATCCCGAATACAACTGCCCCTGCGACACATCCTGCGATCACTTTTGTAACTTTATCTCTCATCTTGACCTCCCGAACTTTTGCTTTTTCCTTTGTCCCAAATCTCTGCCGCCGCGCCTGCCGCGGCCCCTACGCCTGCAATTATAGCAATATCATGTCCTTCTGTCAAGATTTTTGTAACATTTTTGTAATAACCGTAACAGTTTAGCCCAGAACTTTGCGCTTAATAGAAATGCTTGACCCCCTTCGTCGCGTCCGCCGCGCCGATGAACTTGCAGCTTCGGGCCGTCCCAAATTCATCGTACAAAAACGCGATCGCAAGATGCGGGCCGTCCGGCACTTCAAAATGGCTCGCTTCCAATTCCGCGTCCGGGATCGTCTCGTATTTCCCTTTTTTCAGCTTATACGACCCGCTTACTTCCGTCCCGTCCTCTAACGTGTCCCGGATCTCGTACGTCCCGTAGAACAGCCCGTTTTTCACCTTATACTCCTGATCCGCCTCCACGGTTCCGCCAGAGCGGATCTGCTGGCGGCCTTTCCCATTCGGGGCGTCGCCTTTCCAGTCCCCCTCGTACACTTCCTGGTACAGGCTGCCGTCCTCCGTCTGGCTGCTCACATAATACCAGATGCCGCGCCCCTCGCGCTTCCCCTGCGCATAATCCCCATAATACCACTGGACGCAGTCGCATTCGTCAAACGTGTAAAACCCGACGCCCGTGCCGTCCCCATCCTCATTCCCATCGGGGAAATACAGGACGCTCCCGCTCTCTTCCGCTTCCGCCGCTCGGGCCAGGGCCTTCCCTTCCTCGCTCTCCTGCAGCCGATCCAGCGCGTCGGCGTCGTCCGCCTCGATCGCTTTCCGTGCCGCCTCCATCACCTCACGGTAATCCTCGCGCTCCGGCTGCGCGCCAGTTTCCGCCTGCGTTCCTGTCATGCTTCCCTGCGCTTCCGGCTGGACGTCATCTTCCGCCTGACCTCCCGTCACGCTTCCCTGCGCTTCCGGCTGGACGTCATCTTCCGCCTGACCTCCCGTCACGCTTCCCTGCGCTTCCGGCGCGGCTTCCGTTCCCGCCTGCGTTCCTGTCACGCTTCCCTGCGCTTCCGGCTGGGCTTTTGTTTCCGCCCCGCTTTCCCGCGCTTCCCAGCTTTCGTTATCCCCTGCCTGGGGCCGCGCCCCAATCTCTTCCGCCACGCCGCTTCCCTGCGGCTGCCCCAACGCGCAGCCCGGCAGAACCGCAAGCGCGGCCGCCAACCCCAAGATCCACGATCTCTTCCTCATGCTACTCCTCCTCATGGCTTGCGACTGCCGCCCGGCGTCCCAAACGCAGCCGGGACGGCGATTTTCCTGCTTCCTATAACCGTTCAGCCGTAACGGGCCGGCCCCCGGCTTCCCGCCTGGCTGAACCCTCGTATCTCCATGGACTTTGCAACAAATGCAAAGCCCCGGGCTGAACGGACGCCTTAATACCAGTTTACCCCATAGCAAAGGCTATGGGGTATTGTTTTTCTTCATATCAGCCATGATCTCTTCTTTCAAATCATGCGCCAGATCTTTCATCCGGCGGCTCGCCACCTGGGACGTCAAAACGCTCGCCAGGAATTTCGCCGCAACGTCGTATTTCTTAAAATGATAGGACATATAGGCCAGAAGGTAATCCACCGTGCTTTGATCTAACCCGCACATCGGGAAGGATTCCTGCGAGATCGCCTTCATGAACCCGTCGTACGCCTGCTGGTAAAACGTCTCTTCCTCTTTCCTGCACTCTTCCTTCGCCTTTTTCTCCTCCGGCGTCCCCTCCGGCATCGTCTCCGCCTTCCCGCGCAGCAGCCAGGACAGCTTTAAGCAGGTGTACGCCTTCTCGCTGGCCTTCGCGCGCTTCACGATGTCGTTCGCCAAAGACAGCTTATAGCGGTCGACCGCCATGTCGTATGTATAGATCGGGGCTTCCTCCACGCTCCCCCGCTTGAATTGGGAAGAGATCTGCTCCCGGATCAGCTTCGCCTGCCCGGACGTGATCTGCTCAAAATTGCGGTTCGTCGCCGTGTACCCGCAAAACGGGCAGGATGTGATGTCGTACTTTAACGTATCCATGTACTGGTACCTCGGGCGCAGGTCGCGATCCGGCTCCAGCCTTTTGAGCCTCCCGCTCTTGATCGTCTTGGTCTTAAATACCTCGTCGCAGATCTTGCAGCGCACCGTCTTTTCCAAAAGGAACTCCTCTTCCGTAGGGATCTTCGCTTCCGCTTCCTTTCCGTCCTTCTTCCCGGCATCCTTTTTCTCTTCCTCAAACAGCTCCATGGAATTTGAAAATTTCAAGCCAAACTTTTCCAATCCCGAAAACAAACTCATCTTTCTTCCTCCTATCTCTTACACCATGACCTGAACGTGCCGCTATTTCTGCGTCGGCAGCTTGTAGGAACTCTTCAGCGAGACGATCCGGTTGAACACCAGCGCGTCCGGCTTCGAGTCCTTCGCGTCCGCGCAGAAAAATCCCTGCCTGACAAACTGGTAGCTGTCATAAGGCTTCGCCTCCGCCAGCGCGGGTTCCGCGTAACATCCCTTTACTATTTTTAAGGAGTCGGGATTTAAGTTCAGGCTCCCGTCTTCCTTATTGTATACTCCTTTTTCCTCGTCCACCAGGTTCTCATACAGGCGCGCCTCGCACTGCACCGCGCCTTCAACGGGCGCCCAATGGATCGTCCCTTTCACCTTGCGCCCGGTAAAGCCGCTCCCGGCCTTCGTCTCCGGATCGTACGTGCAATGCACCTCCACGACGTTCCCGTCCGCATCCTTTCGGAAGCTCTCGCACTTCACAAAATAAGCGTGCATCAGGCGCACCTCGTTCCCCGGGAACAGGCGGAAATATTTTTTCGGCGGCTCTTCCATGAAATCCTCGCGCTCAATGTACAATTCCCTGCCAAACGGGATCTTGCGCGTCCCAAGCTCCTCGTTCTCCAGGTTGTTCGCCGCATCCAGGTACTCCACCCGGCCTTCCGGGTAATTGTCGATCACGAGCTTGATCGGGTCTAAGACGACCATCATGCGGGAACGCTTCAGCTTCAAGTCCTCGCGGATGCAGTATTCCAGCATGGCATAATCCACGGAGCTGTTCGCCTTGGATACCCCGCAAAGCTCCACGAACCGCTGGATGGATTCCGGCGTGAAGCCCCGGCGGCGCAGCGCCGCGATCGACACAAGCCTGGGGTCGTCCCATCCGTCGACGATCTTCTCTTCCACTAATTTCTTGATATACCGCTTCCCCGTCACGACGTTCGTCAGATACAGCTTCGCGAACTCGATCTGCCTGGGCGGCCTCTCGTATTCCAGCTCGCGCACCACCCAGTCGTACAGCGGCCTGTGATCCTCAAATTCCAGCGTGCAGATTGAATGGCTGACGCCCTCGATCGCATCCTCAATCGGATGCGCGAAATCATACATCGGATAAATGCACCAGCGGTCCCCGGTATTGTGGTGGGTCATGTGCGCCACGCGGTAAAGGACCGGGTCGCGCATATTGATGTTCGGGGAGGCCATGTCGATCCTGGCGCGCAGCACCATCTCCCCGTCCTGGTACTTCCCGTCCTTCATCTCCTCAAACAGCCGCAGGTTCTCTTCCACGCCGCGCCACGCGTTGGGGTCTTCCTTCCCCGACTCGGTGAGCGTCCCGCGGTATTCCCGGATCTGGTCCGCGGTCAGGTCGGAAACGTACGCCTTCCCTTTCTTGATCAGCTTTACGGCAGCCTCGTACATCTGCCCGAAATAATCCGATGCAAAAAAAAGGCGATCTCCCCAATCCGCCCCCAGCCACCGGATGTCTTCTAAAATAGACTCCACAAATTCCGTCTTTTCCTTCGTCGGGTTCGTATCGTCAAAGCGCATATTAAACTCGCCGTGGTATTTTTTCGCCAGGCCGTAATTGAGTAAAATGGACTTGGCATGCCCAATATGGAGATAGCCGTTCGGCTCCGGCGGGAAACGCGTCCGCACTGTCTCGCAATGCCCCTCCCGGATGTCCTCCTCGATCGCCTGCTCGATAAAATTCTTGGAAACTACTTCGTCTTCCATCTTGTCCCTCCTGGTTCTGAAAATTCCCGCCACGCGCCCGTCCCAAAAACGGGCCTTCCGCCGCGCTAACTCCTCCTGATATGCTGATGGGTGAACAGATGCTCCTGGCAATATTCATAATTGCCCTCGCACTTGCTGCAGAAGCGGAACTCCAGATCCGCCCCGTCGCGCTCCGTCCGCCCGCAGATCGCGCATTTATGCTTCGTCACAAGGTCGGACTGGCGCATCTGCTGCCGATAGACCTGCTTCCTGTGGATCTCCCCCGGCGAAACGCGTTTGTAATTCCTCGTGCTGAAAAAGAAGATCAGGAAATTCATCAGCGACGAGAGGATCGCCACACGCCCGGCCGCGCTGGACGCAAGGAACATGAATCCCATCCAGACCGCGTCCACGATCCCCAGCCACTTCGCCTTTAAGGGAATGATGAAATAAAGGCGGAACTCCACGTTCGGGAAGATCACCGCAAATGCCATGAACAGCGACATCGTGATATATTCCGTGCTGAAATAATATCCGATCCCCGTCACGGAGATCCCCCGCTCCGCCACAAAGTAAAACAGATACAGCGCGAACGCGCCCAGGATCGAGCAGAGCAGTCCGCCGATCAGATATACATTGTAGCGGAACGTCCCGATCGCCTGCTCGATCGACGTCCCGATAAAATAATAGCAGGACAGCACGAAGATCATGAACAGGATATTCACACTCGGCGGGATCAGCAGCCAGGAAACGAGGCGCCATACCTGCCCCCGCAGGATATAGGCCGGCTCAAGCGTGAGCATCATCTGCACGCTCGGCATCGTATACTGGATGATGAACCCAAGCACCCACGCCCCGATCAGCCAGAACGTCAGGTTGGGGATCGCATATTTCCCGAATTTCCGTTCCCATTTATTTAGAAAACCCATACCGCACCTCTTTTATATGCAAAATCAGATACCATTTAGATACCATTATAGGTTTTCCAATCGGGTTTGTCAATGAATTTTCTGCAATCTTATTCGATCGCCGCAACAGTTCAGTCCAGGACTTTGCACTTGCTGCAAAGTCCTTAAGAATGTGTAAATTTTGCCGAGTGGGAATCCGGCTCTTTGCCGAAGGCAAACTTGAAATGAGCCGGATCCCGTAACTGTGAAGCCGGAGGGCTGAACTGTTACATCTCCCGCGGCCTCCCCGGCCTCCCCGGCCTCTCCGGCCTCTCCGGTCTTCCCGGCCTCTCCGGACCTTTGTCCCCTGGACGGGGGCTGACCGGGACGCAGAGTTCATCCCCGATCTGCAGGTTGTATACGTCCACGAACGGATTCGCGAACATCAACTGCCCCACGCTCACATGATATCTTTTCCCCAGGCTGTAAAGAGTGTCGCCTTTCTCGATCACATGCACCACCCCGCGGCACGGGCCGCCGCCGTAGATCGGGCCTAATGGGATCGGTATGATCCTTGCCATACGCCAAGCCCTCCTGTTTTCTTTTTCCATTTTTCCCTATTATTATATTCCAGGCGCGGGAATCGGTTCTGGCTTGACGGAATCTGCGGCAACGAATAGTTCCCCGTCCGGCGGCATATATTAAAAAAAGGCTTGTCATTTGCAAATTCCTGTCGTATAATGACGGTGTTCGATTTTTTGCCGTTCACATTATAATAGGTAGAAACTGGAATCTTAAATCGAAATCCGGGAGGAATCCATATGAAAAGACAAAATTTGCATAAGCTGGGCATCGACATTGGCTCAACGACTGTAAAGATCGCGATATTAAATGAGAACGATGAATTGCTGTTCGCCGATTACGAGCGGCATTTTGCAAATATCCGGGAAACGCTCATCAACCTGCTCGCCCGCGCGAAGGTCGAGCTTGGAAATCTTTTCGTCTCCCCCATGATCACTGGGTCGGGGGGGCTTACGCTGGCCAAGCATCTTGGCATCCCGTTCGTGCAGGAAGTCATTTCCGTGTCCACGGCCCTTTCGAGCCAGGCCCCGCAGACGGACGTCGCCATCGAGCTCGGCGGCGAAGACGCCAAGATCATTTATTTTGAAGGCGGCAACGTCGAGCAGCGCATGAACGGCATCTGCGCGGGCGGCACAGGCTCTTTCATCGACCAGATGGCTTCCCTGCTGCAGACGGACGCTTCCGGCCTCAATACTTACGCGAAAGATTACAAGGCCATCTACCCGATCGCCGCCCGCTGCGGCGTGTTCGCGAAATCCGACATCCAACCCCTGATCAACGAGGGCGCCTCGAAGGAGGATTTAGCCGCCTCCATCTTCCAGGCGGTCGTCAACCAGACGATCTCAGGGCTTGCCTGCGGGAAGCCCATCCGCGGCCATGTCGCGTTCCTGGGCGGCCCGCTGCACTTCCTTCCGGAATTGAAGCAGGCCTTCATCCGCACGCTGAATCTGGACGAGGAGCATACGGTCGCCCCGGACAACTCCCACTTGTTCGCCGCGATCGGCTCCGCGCAGAACTATAAGCCGACGGTCTGCATGGAACTGAGCAACATCCTGCAGATGCTTTCTTCCGAGATCCACATGGAATTTGAGGTGGAGCGCATGGAGCCGCTGTTCGCCTCGGCGGAGGATTATGATAAATTCCAGAAACGCCATGCAAGGCACTGCGTGGCCACCGCGAACCTTTCCACGTACAAGGGGAACTGCTACCTGGGCATCGACGCCGGATCCACCACGACCAAGGCGGCACTTGTCGGGGAGGACGGCTCCCTGCTCTATTCGTTCTACAGCAGCAACAACGGCAACCCGCTTTCTACCGCCTCGATCGCCATGAAGGAGATCTATTCCCTCCTGCCCGACGATGCGCATATCGTACATTCCTGCTCGACCGGGTACGGGGAGACCCTGCTGAAATCCGCCTTTTTGCTGGACGAGGGCGAAGTCGAGACAGTCGCCCACTACTACGCGGCCGCGTTCTTCAATCCGGACGTGGACTGCATCCTGGACATCGGCGGCCAGGACATGAAATGCATCAAGATCAAGAACCAGACGATCGACAGCGTGCAGCTCAACGAGGCCTGCTCCTCCGGGTGCGGCTCCTTCATCGAGACGTTCGCCCATTCCCTGAATTACTCCGTGGAAGATTTCGCGCAGGAGGCCCTGTTCGCCCAGAACCCGATCGACTTGGGGACGCGCTGCACGGTCTTCATGAATTCCAAGGTCAAGCAGGCGCAGAAGGAAGGCGCGGACGTCTCCGACATCTCCGCCGGGCTTGCTTATTCCGTCATCAAGAACGCGCTGTTCAAGGTCATCAAGGTGTCGGACCCCAGGGATCTGGGCAGCCACATCGTCGTCCAGGGCGGCACGTTCTACAACGACGCCGTCCTGCGCAGCTTCGAGAAAATCTCCGGCTGCGAGGCCGTCCGCCCGGACATTGCCGGGATCATGGGCGCGTTCGGGGCGGCCCTGATCGCAAGGGAACGCTACGAGGAGAACCCGTCCACCACCATGCTTTCCCTAAAAGAGATCGAGGGACTGAAGGTAGAAACGAAGCTGACGCGCTGCCAGGGCTGCACGAACCACTGTCTCCTCACGGTCAACCTCTTCTCCGGCAACCGCCGCTTCATCACCGGGAACCGCTGCGAGAAAGGACTGGGCGGCGAGAAGAACAAGGAGCATATCCCGAACTTATTTGAATATAAGAACGAGAGGCTCTTCGCGTACGAGCCTCTCGCCCCGCAGGAGGCCGCGCGCGGCACGGTCGGCATCCCGCGCGTCTTAAACCTGTACGAGAACTACCCGTTCTGGGCGGTATTTTTCAAGGCGTTAAAGTTCCGGGTCCTGCTCTCCCCGCAGTCCTCCCGGGCGATCTACGAAATGGGCATTGAATCCATCCCGAGCGAGTCGGAATGCTACCCGGCCAAGCTGGCGCACGGGCATATTTCCTGGCTGATCCAGAACCACGCGGATTTCATCTTTTACCCGTGCATCCCGTACGAGCGCAACGAGTTCCCGGACGCCAACAACCATTACAACTGCCCGATCGTCACCTCCTATGCGGAAAATATCAAGAACAACATGGAGGAGATCACATCCGGTAAGATGCGCTTCCTGAATCCGTTCCTGTCATTTTCCTCCGAAGAGGGACTGGCCGGGGAATTGGCCGAGGTCTTCGGGAAAGAATTTTCCATCCCGGCGGAAGAAGTCCGCGCGGCGGCTGAAGCCGGATGGCAGGAGCTGGCCCGTATGCGGGAGGAGATCCGCCGCAAGGGGGAAGAGACGTTAAAGTACATGGAAGAGACGGGGCGGCGCGGCATCGTGCTGGCCGGACGGCCCTACCATGCCGACCCGGAGATCCACCACGGCATCCCGGAACTCATCAATTCCTACGGCATCGCCGTCTTGACGGAAGATTCCGTCTCCCACCTGCATGAGGTGGAACGCCCGCTGCGCGTCATGGACCAATGGATGTACCATTCCCGGCTGTACGCCGCGGCAAATTTCGTCAAGACGCGGGACGACCTGGATCTGATCCAGCTTAACTCCTTCGGCTGCGGCCTGGACGCCGTCACGACCGACCAGGTCAGCGACATTTTGGTAAGATCCGGCAAGATCTACACCTGCTTAAAGATCGACGAGGTGAACAACTTAGGCGCGGCGCGCATCCGCGTCCGTTCGCTCCTCGCCGCCCTGCGCGTGAAGGAAAAGCAGAAGGCCAAACGGACGATCGTGCCGTCCAGCTACAACCGCGTCGTATTTACCGAGGAAATGCGGAAAACTTATACGATCCTCTGCCCGCAGATGTCCCCCATCCATTTCGAGCTGATCCAGCCCGCCTTCCAGGCGGCCGGCTACCATCTGGTCGTGCTGGACAACGACGGGAGGGCCGCGGTGGACACGGGCTTAAAATACGTCAACAACGACGCCTGCTACCCCTCCCTGATCGTCGTGGGCCAGATCATGGACGCCATCCTTTCCGGAAAATACGACTTGTCCCGGACGGCCGTCGTCATCTCCCAGACGGGCGGGGGCTGCCGCGCCTCCAACTACATCGGCTTCATCCGCCGCGCGCTGGAAAAGGCCGGGCATCCGGATATCCCGGTCATCTCCATCAATTTAAGCGGGCTGGAGGACAACCCTGGGTTCAAGCTCACCCTTCCGCTCCTGCAGCGCGGCGTGTACGCCTTGACGTTCGGGGATATCTTCATGCGCTGCCTCTACCGGACGCGCCCCTATGAGGCCGTCCCGGGCGCGGCAAACGCGCTCCATGAAAAATGGAAGAAGAAATGCATGGACTTTGTTTCCGTGCCGGGCATGGTCTCCCATCGGAAATTCAAGCGTTACTGCCGCCAGATCATACGCGACTTCGACAGCCTCCCGCTGACGGACGCGGTGAAGCCAAAGGTAGGCGTCGTAGGGGAGATCCTCGTGAAATTCCTCCCGGCCGCGAACAATTACCTGGTGGACTTATTGGAGTCCGAGGGCGCGGAAGCCGTCGTGCCGGATCTGACCGACTTCTTCCTCTACTGCTTCTACAACCAGAACTTCAAGGCGGAAAAGCTTGGCATGAGCAAATCCTCCGCCCGCAACGCCAACCTGGGCATCTTCGCCCTGGAATGGGTGCGCAAGGCCGCGCGGAAGGCATTTGAGAAGAGCGCGCGGTTCGAGCCGCCCGCGCGGATCGGCACGCTTGCGAAATACGCCTCCCCCATCGTGTCGGAGGGCAACCAGACCGGGGAAGGCTGGTTCCTGACCGGGGAAATGCTGGAACTGATCCACTCCGGGACCAACAACATCGTATGCACGCAGCCGTTCGCCTGCCTGCCGAACCATGTAGTGGGCAAGGGCGTCATCAAGGAGATCCGCCACCAGTATCCCTTGTCCAACATCGTGGCGATCGACTACGACCCGGGCGCGTCCGAGGTGAACCAGCTAAACCGCATCAAGCTGATGCTCTCCACGGCGCAGAAAAACCTGGCGAAATAAAGGGCGCGCGTCCTTTTCTGCCATAAAACGCGGCGGAGCAGGCCGATACGTCATGCGCGTGAAGCATAAGGGGCGCGCGTCCTTTCCCGTCATAAAAATCCGCCGCTTTGCAAGAAAACCTGCAAAGCGGCGGATTTTTTGAACTGCGAAAACTTCTGTCAGAAGCTCTCCATGCACTGGCCGAACCTCTGCCTCGCCTCATCCACCTTCTGCATTTCCGCCGAAGGCGTCGGATAATAGCCCCTGTCATGCATCATCGAAAAGACTTCGTTCTGAATCTCGTGTTCCTTCTCCAAACATCCCAGGATCGCGTCCCTCACATTCTCATGGACGCACTCATTGGAAAATGTATTGTAAAGCGTCGTCGCTGTTTTTTCCGCGGTCAGCGCGTCCGCGAACATTTCTTTTTCCGTGTAAAATGACTGCTGCATCCTTACCTCCTGTTCCCGCCGATCCGGCGGCCCCTTCCGGAACGCCCGTCCCGGGCGGCCATCGCCAAAGATCCGACTGCCTGCAAAACCTCCGCGCCTGCGTATCCCTTAGCCCAACTGCGAATACAGGGAGCGGAAATGCTCCTTGTGCGCGTTGGAAATCTCCTGGAATTTCGCCTGCATCTCGTTGTCCGTGCTGTTGTCCGCCAGCACCTGGAATTTTCGGATCAAAAGCTCTTCTCCGGAAAGCAGGTCGTTCAATGCGGATAACTCTTTTTCTGAAATCTGGTTCATGGGAATCTCCTTTCTCCTTTTTTCAGAAACAGTATCTGCATTTTCAAAGATCTTATTCCTCTTTTTTCACGAAAACAGACAGCCGCCTGACGGCTATGGCCGCCAAAAGCCCGACCGCCGTCCCGGCGGCCGTCCCGGACAAAAGCAGAACCGGAAGGTAAGGAAGCAGGCTCGCCGCCCCCACGACCAGGGCGGCCGCCATCATCTGCCCGATGTTGTGGCTCACGCCCCCGACGACGCTGACCCCCGTGACGGAAAACAGGCCCGTCTTCCGCGCCAGGGCCATGGCCGCTAAGCTCAGCATCCCGCCCGCCAGGCTATATGCCATGCTGGCCAGGTTCCCGAACGTAAATCCCGCAAGGACGATCCGCGCCAGCGAAAGCGTAAACGCCGCCTTCCCGCCCGCTAAATAGAGCGCGACAATGACCACCAGGTTGGCAAGCCCCAGCTTTACGCCCGGGACGCCAAGGTTGATGGGGATCAGAAATTCAAGATAAGAAAAAACAAACGCCAGGGCCGTCAACATTCCCATGTAAGCCGTTTTTTTCGCCATTGTCCCCTCCTGCGGACGCCGCGCTACATCCGATCCGGTGCCTCGAACTGCCGGAAGACCGCGGAAAGCGTCCGGCGCCGCGCCTCATCCGATCCGGCGCCGCAAACTGCCGGAAGATCGCGGACGCAGTCCGACGCCTCACTACATCCGATCCGGCGCCTCGAACCCAAGGACATCGATGCAGATCTCCATCACCCGCTTCGCAAGCCCCAAAAGCTTGATATACCCAGCCTGCACGCCCTCGTCCTCTTCCGCCAAGATCTTCGTCTCATGGTAAAAATGGTTGAACGCGTTCGCCACGTCATAAACATAGGCGCATACCTTATGCGGCGCAAGCTCCTCGAACGCGCTCTCCATGACGCCGTTGAATTTGACGATCTCCAGCATCAGGGCCTTCTCGCTCTCCGAATGCGCCGGGAGGATCTTCGCCTCCTGCGGGAGCGCGCGCGCTTCCCGGTATTTTTTCAGGATGGACTTCATCCGCACGATGGTATATAAAATATACGGCCCGGTATTCCCCTCAAAGGAAGTGAACCGATCGATGTCAAAAATATAATCCTTCGACGCCTGATTTGACAGGTCGCCGTATTTGATCGCGGAAAGCGCGACGATCTTCGCCGTCTTCCTGCCTTCTTCCTCTTCCACGGTATGGTTGTCCGAGATTTTCTTGTACATCTCCTCGTTGATGCCGGAGAGCAGGTACTCCAGGCGCATCACGCCGCCGTCCCTTGTCTTGAACGGCTTGCCGTCCTTGCCGTTCATCGTGCCAAAGCCTAAGAAGCGCAATTCCGTCTCCGGCTTCACAAGGCCCGTTTTCCGGGCGCAGCGGAACACCTGCGTAAAATACAGCTCCTGCCGTTTGTCCACGACGTAAATGATCTCGTCCGGACAATAATCCTGCATACGCCATACGATCGTCGCCAAATCCGTCGTATTGTAAAGGGACGCGCCGTCCGACTTTAAGATCATGCACGGCGGGATCTCCTTCGTATCCGTCTCTTCCTTCACATCCACGACCAGCGCGCCGTCGCTTATATGCGCAAAGCCGCCGTCCTTCATCTTCTGCACCATGTCCGGGATATAGGGCTGCGCGTCCGACTCCCCCTTCCACAGCTCGAACGAGACGTTCAGATTCTCGTAATTGCGCTTTAAGTCGCTGACGGAAACGTCCAGGATATGGCGCAGCAGCGCCTGATAGCCCCGCCGCCCGTGCTGCAGCTCGTATGTCGCCTGCATCGCCGCTTCCTTGTACGCCTCGTCTTCCTTCGATCTGGTGCTGGCGGCCGGATAGATCTCCTCCAGCTCCGAGATCGTAAACGGCGCCTCCTTCGGATATTCGCCTTCATGATCCTCCTGGAAATAGGGGAGTTCCGGCTTCCTCTGCCGCAGCTCCGTGATGATCAGCCCCATCTGCAGGCCCCAGTCGCCCAGATGCACGTCCCCGATCATCGTATGCCCCAGGAACTTCCCGATCCGCTTGACGCTCTCCCCGATGATGGCGGAGCGCAGATGCCCCACATGGAGGGGCTTGGCCACGTTCGGGCCGCCATAGTCGATCAGGATGGTCTTAGGATCCCTGCATTTCCCGCAGCCCAGCCGCTCCTGGTCTTTTTCCATTTCCTGCAGGTATCCGGCCAGATATCCCGGATCCAGCTTCAAATTCAAAAACCCCGGCTTCACAGATTCCGCCGACTCGAACATCCCATTGCCCTTTAGGCTCTCCGCGACCCGGTCCGCGATCGCGAACGGCGCGCATTTGTATTCCTTTGCGGCCGCCATCGCCCCATTGCACTGAAACTCGCAAAGGTCGGGGCGGTTCGACAACGTCGCCTTCCCGTATTTCCCATCATAACCGTTTTCTTCAAATGCCCGCACCACTTCCCTGCTGATGCTTTCCAATATTTTCTCCATGTCCGGCTCCTGTCTTCTTTTTCGATCGGGCCCGCCGCCCCAAAGCGCGCGGCCCTTCCAGCCCCGTCACTGACGGATGTAAATGCCCTGTTCCTCGATGAAATCCTCTAGCGCGTCCTGCGCGTCCTGCGACCACGTCTCATTCAGGCCGCCCTTCTCTTTTGCCGCCTCGTCTTTTGCCGCCTTCTCTTTCTCTTCCGGTTCTCTCATATGCCCTTCCTTTCTGGCCCGCTCGTCCCGGCCTGTCATCTACGGGAGGCTGTCCGCTTCCCTCTGCTCCTCCGGCATTGCGGTCACTCATCCCGGCCCGTTATCTGCGGGAGGCTGTCCGCTTCCCTCTGCTTCTCCGGTATTGCGGTCATGCGTCCCGGCCTGTCATCTGCGGGAGGCTGTCCGCTTCCCTCTGCTCCTCCGGTATTGCAGTCACGCGTCCCGGCCCGTCATCTACGGGAGGCTGTCCGCTTCCGCGCCATCCCGCGCAGCGTCCCCGCCATCCGCTTCCGCAGGCACCTCGCCGCCCGGGCCGCCGCCTGCTTCTGCTCCGGATCCATCTGGCGCAAGATCCGCTGGGCCTGACGCCTCCACCGTCTCGCTTTCTTTCCCCACCGCCATGCTGTGGGAAGCGATAAGATCCTGTAACTGTTTGCTCTTCTCACTTAAAATCGCCTCTACCCTCTCCTGCGTCACCTCGCTCATGGGCTTCTTGCCCGTGGCGTCCATGCCGGTCGCAAGCTGCTTCTCCAGCATTTCCTGCTCCGCCAGGAGGCGCTCGATCTCCATCGCCCGCTTCTTGTCCTCATCTTCCTTTAACTGATGGACAAGCTTCTCCGCCGCTTCCCGGTCCTCCTGCATCTTCTGGCGCCGCTCTTCCTCCATGCGCCGCCGCTCGGCCTCTTCCCTGCTGATGTAGACGATATTCCTGCGCTTCACGATCCCGCGCGCGATCCTCTCTTTCTCGTTCCTCTTGTCAATGGCATCTTTCACAGCTCGTTCAATCTCCTCACTTACAATATCCTAACCCACAGTATAACACAAAAATTCCATGAATAAAAGTGGCAAATTACGCGCATTACTTTAATACGCGGCAAAACGCCCAGGCCTTTTCCGGGCCGCCGCTTCCCTATATCAAACTTTTCCGGAGGACACGCCATGGCCGCATACAAAGTAGAGATCTGCGGGGTCAACACCGCAAAACTCCCGGTACTGAAAGAAGAAGAAAAGAACGACTTGTTTTCCCGCATCAAGGCGGGGGACAAAGAAGCGCGGGAAACTTACATCAAAGGGAACCTACGCCTTGTCCTAAGCGTCATCAAGCGTTTTTCCAACAGCAGCGAAAATGTGGACGACCTCTTCCAGATCGGCTGCATCGGCCTGATCAAGTCCATCGACAACTTCAACCCGGACGTCGGGGTAAAATTTTCAACTTATGCCGTGCCAATGATCGTCGGCGAGATCCGCCGCTACCTGCGCGACAACAATTCGATCCGCGTCAGCCGTTCCTTGCGCGACACCGCCTACAAGGCCATCCACGCCAAGGAAATGCTCGCGCGGGAGCTTTCCAGGGAACCGAGCATCGACGACATCGCCAGGGAGATCGGCATCCCGAAGGAGGACATCGTGTTCGCCTTAGACGCCATCCAATGCCCGGTCAGCCTCTACGACCCCGTCTACACCGACGGCGGGGACACGCTCTACGTCATGGACCAGATCAAGGACAAGAAGAACAAAGAAGAGGCCTGGGTCGAGGAACTCTCCCTAAGCGACGCCATGAAGCGGCTGAATGAACGCGAAAACTACATCATCAACCTCAGGTTTTTTGAAGGAAAAACCCAGATGGAAGTCGCTGAGGAGATCCACATCTCCCAGGCCCAGGTCAGCCGGCTTGAAAAATCCGCGCTGAAAAACATGAAGCAATACCTGTCTATTGATCCCACTTATCGCAGAGGGAATTGATCTGGTCAGCCAGACGCCCAAGCTCCTTGTTCGGCCTTCCTTCCGACCTGCGTATGACGGCCAGCAGCCGTTCGCCCGCCGCAAGGAGCCTTGCGAACACATTGGAGGACGCGCGGGAATCCTTCGGCTTCTTCGCCTTGCGCTCCCGGCTCCCAAGCGCGACGCACTCGTTCGCCGCCAGATCGTACACGTCGCCGCTGTACGGGGCAGTCGCCGCGATCCCCGTCTCCTGCTCCACTAAGGAGGCGAACGCGTCGCACACGGTATCGTTGCCATGGACGACGAAAACGCGCTTCGGCTCATTGCCAAACGCCTCCACCCATTTGAGCAGATGCTCCCGGTCCGCATGGCCGCTGACGCCCGCCAGGTTCTCGATCCGCGCGTGAACCTCGATCGTCTCGCCAAACAGGCGCACTTCCTTCGCCCCGTTCAAGAGGCTGTTCCCGAGCGTCCCCGGCACCTGGTAGCCCACGAACAGGATCGTGGACTCCCGCCGCCAGAGGTTGTGCTTCAGATGATGCCGGATGCGCCCGGCCTCGCACATACCGGAAGCCGACAGGATCACGATCGGCTTCTCGATGAAATTGATCATCCTCGACTCGTCGCTCGTGACCGCCACTTTCAGCCCGGGAAACCGGATCGGGTTGATCCCCTTGCGCACCATCTCGCGCGCTTCCTCACTAAAGCACTCCGCCACGTTCTTGTGGAAGACGTTCGTCGCCTCCACCGCGAGCGGGCTGTCTATGTACACTTCAAAATCCGGAAACTCCGGAAGCAGCCCTTCCGTCTTGATCTTCCGGAAGAAATACAGCATCTCCTGCGTCCTGCCCACGGAAAACGCCGGGATCACCAGGTTGCCCCCGCGCGCGAACGTCTCCCTGCACACTCTGGCAAGCTCCTTTGCATAATCCGGCGGGTTCTGGTGCGTGCGGTCGCCGTAGGTGGACTCCATGATAATGTAGTCGGCCGCCGTGATATACTGCGGGTCGCGGATCAGCGGCTTGTTCCCATGGCCGATGTCCCCGGAAAATACCAGCTTCGCTTCCGTCTCCCCTTCCTTCGCCCAGACCTCAATGCTCGCAGACCCCAAAAGATGCCCGGCGTCAACGAAACGGATGGACACCTCCGGGCAGAGTGTGATCTTCTCCCCATAATCGCAGGGGACGAAATGCTCCAAGACTCCCTCGGCGTCCTCCATGTCGTACATAGGCTCCACGAAGGGCCGCCCGGCGCGCCGCGCCTTCCGGTTCTTCCATTCCGCCTCCGCCATCTGGATATGCGCGGAATCCTTTAGCATGATGCCGCACAGCTCCGCCGTCGCCCGGGTCGCGTAAACCTGCCCGCGGAAGCCGTGGTTATATAACAGGGGCAAAAGGCCCGAGTGGTCGATGTGCGCGTGGGTGACAAGCACGTAATCCACCTCGGACGCGTTCACGGGGATCTCCTGGTTCTCGTACAGATCCGCCCCCTGCTCCATCCCGCAGTCCACCAACAGATGGATCTCCCCCACCTGCAAGTAATGGCAGCTCCCTGTCACCTCATGGGCCGCCCCTAAAAATCCAAGCTTCAAATCTGCCGCCCTCCTTTTCTCTGTCGTTTTTTGATATCCTTATGTTACCACATCTTCCCGCCCTATTCAAACTTTACGATCTCTTTTTTGAGGCGTTTCATGATCTTTTTTTCCAGGCGGGAGATGTAAGACTGGGAAATCCCCAAAAGATCCGCGACCTCCTTCTGGGTCAGCTCCTCCCCGCGCGCGTTCAGCCCGAAGCGCAGCTCGATGATCGTGCGCTCCCGGTTGGAAAGCCGCCCGACCGCCGCGCTTAAAAGCTTTTTCTCCACGTCCGCCTCAATGTCGCGGTAGATGACGTCCTCATCCGTCCCCAGGATATCCGAGAGCAGAAGCTCGTTCCCGTCCCAGTCCACGTTCAGCGGCTCGTCGATGGACACCTCCATCCTGGTCTTGCTGTTCCGCCGCAGGTACATCAGGATCTCGTTCTCGATGCAGCGCGACGCGTACGTCGCCAGCTTGATGTTCTTGGTCGGGTTGAACGTGTTGATCGCCTTGATCAGGCCGATCGTCCCGATGGAGATCATGTCCTCCACCCCGATCCCCGTGTTGTCGAATTTCTTGGCTATGTACACCACCAGGCGCAGGTTATGCTCGATCAGGACGTTCCTGGCATGTTCCGGCTCCTCCCCTCCCAACATCTGGATATACTTGTTCTCCTCCCGCGCGTCCAGGGGCGGCGGCAGGATCTCCGCGCCCCCGATGTAATGGACGTCCCCTTTTTTCATCAGCAGCATATTCCGGAAATTCATCAGGAATTTCAACTGGAAACGCCGCGGCAGCGTAATTTTTATGTACATGGCCCATCCTCCCTCAAGATTTTTGCGTCCGTCCGGCCCGCGTCTCATGCTCACAGCCTCCCGTTCAGGATCACGTCGCACCGCCCGTCCTGGAACAGCGGTGCCTCTGCGATGCCAAATACCGGATTTTCCAAATAAAGCGGCCGTTTCCCCCGCATCACGTACATCCCCTCCAGCGTGACCGCCTCCAAAAGCCCGTTCTCCTCCCCGAGGGAATGGAACGGGATGAGCCGCACCGGAAGCCCTTCCTTCTCGATCTGCCCCGCGAGGACGTCTTTCCTCACGATATGTACCGGGCGGCCCACAAACGGGTCTACCAGCAAGTTCCCCGTGTCGTAAAAGCCTTTGGCGGAAATGTTCTTCTCGCGCGTCACCAGCAGGACGTCGCACACCGTCTCCGCCCGCCGCCCCCGCCCGGACAGCAGCTTCTCGGAAAGCAGACAGGCCGAAAACGCGCCGGAAAGGCAAAGCGCAATGTGACGCTCCCCGTGGAACGCCCCCGCGCACCACTCCAACACCCCGCCCAGCAGGAAGACCGCTACGTACGCGGCCGCCCATTGCTCGAAGAACTCCCGCGCGCCCCGGCTTCGGAAGCAGAGGAACACCATCGCCGGGTTCACCGCGAGATGGACAAGCGCCTGGTACCAGAAATAGTCGTCCATCCACAGGAACAGCGCCCCAGACCCGCAAGTCCCCACGAGACACCCGAGCAGGAGCCTCCCGATGGAAATGCGCTGGCGCATCAGCTTCCCGGCGGCAAACAGGGCGATCCCGTCCATGGTAAAATTTGTCAAAAACCAGATATCCGCATACAGTTCGTATCCCACACGCAACCTCCCATGGCATATCCGCAGCCGAACATATACAGTATAGGATTCCGAAACGGATTTTTTTGTCAAACTTCCGCCCCATTTTCCCGGAACATCTCGGGAAAATCCGACATTCACATTCTTCCGATCAAAGAGTAAACAAATGCCCGGCTGTCTTGCCTCCTTTCTCAGGAGAAAAAACAGCCGGGCATCTTCCTCATGGGGCATATCCCCGATCCCAGCGGGCTGCAGCCGTGCGGCCGCGCCTCTTTGGGCTTCTGCCTTTTTATTTTTTTGTATTCCGCAAGAACTCCGGTATCTTGATATCGCGTTCCTGCACGCTGCTCTCCGGCCTCCTCGGCCTCTGGATGCCGATCCCGGACGCGCCGCTATAGCTCCCTGACGGCTGGGTCATCGAAGAATATGTATTCGCCGCCGGACGCGCCGCGGACGCGCCGCCGAACGCGCCCATCGCGCCGGACGCCCCAGGCATCCTCGTCCCCTGCGGCCTCGTCATCCCGCCCATCCGGGACAGTCCCGGCTGGGAATATTTGCCGCCTATGCCAGGCGCCGCCTTCTGCGCGGAGGACTGGTCGTCCAGCCCGGTCGCGATCACGGTGATCATGACCTCGTCCGCCATGCTCTCGTCGTATTTCCCGCCGAAGATCACGTTCGTGTCATCCCCGGTAAGGTCGCGCACATAATCGGAAGCCTCGCCTACGTCGTAAAGCGTGATATCGCCGGAAATATTGATGATGACATGGGACGCCCCGGCGATCGTCGTCTCGAGCAGCGGGCTTTCCACCGCGCTCTTGACCGCTTCTAAGGCCTTGTCGTCGCCCTTCGCGAAGCCGATCCCGATATGCGCCAGCCCCTTGTCCTTCATGACAGTCTGGACGTCCGCGAAATCGAGGTTGATCATCGCCGGAACGTTGATCAGGTCCGTGATCCCCTGAACCGCCTGCTGCAGGACCTCGTCCGCTTTCTTTAGGGCCTCCGGCATCGAAGTCCTCTTGTCCACGATCTCATACAGCTTCTCGTTCGGGATGACGATCAATGTGTCCACGTTCTCCTTTAAGCGGTCGATCCCGCCGAGCGCGTTCACCATGCGCGTCTTCGCCTCGAACCGGAACGGCTTCGTCACGACGCCGACCGTTAAGATCCCCATATCCTTCGCGATCTTGGCAACGACCGGAGCCGCCCCCGTTCCTGTGCCGCCGCCCATGCCGCACGTCACGAATACCATGTCCGCGCCCTGGATCTCGGCCGTCAGCTCCTCTATGCTCTCTTCCGCCGCTTTCTGGCCGATCTCCGGCTGCGCGCCGGCTCCTAGGCCTTTCGTCAGCTTTTCCCCGATCTGGACTAAGGTAGGCGCCTTACAAAGCATCAACGCCTGCTTGTCCGTATTGACCCCGACAAATTCAACTCCACCGATATTTTCCTCTATCATTCTATTTACTGCATTATTTCCAGCGCCGCCTACGCCGATCACGATGATCTTAGCGTTGGAATCTGCCTCCGTTGTCATGATCTCAAGCAAGGTTCTTCCTCCTTTTATACGCTACCCGACTTTGATTTGAAACTTCCATACTATATAATATAATTTTTTCTCGAATTAATCAACATTTTTTTATATTTTTAACCACAACGGCCTATCCGGCCTTCTCAAACGTGATGTCCGTGCTGTATTCCGCCCAGCTCTCCAAATGCAGCGTCCCCTTCTGCCCGCCCAGCCGCGGGACGATATAGGCAAGCCGCGTCACTTTCTCATTCAGGTTCTCTGCCTGTCCCATCATGACGGAGACGTCCCCGTAGCTCAGCAGGAAGCCGTCGTCGCCCCCATACCGGATGCTCTCCGGCTTCATATTGTACTTTTTCAGGATCTGCGTCAGGGACAGCAGGTCCTTCAGCACGCTCTTCTTCTTGATCGGGAGCTTCTCGTAAAGCACGATCTGGTCCGTCTCCAGGCCTTCCACCTTCGGCACGCCCTCGACTTCCTCCGAGGACATCTCCACGACGAAGCCGTCCTTGTCGAAATAGGCGTTCTGCCCAAGGGCGTCCACGTAGACGCGTCCCAGCATCATCTTTTCGCTGACGGTGATCTTCAGCACATGGGGCGACGCTAAGGAAACTTCCATGTTGTCCACGAACGGCATCTCTTTTGGCTCCACGAACTTATATTTGAAATAGACGTACAGGCTGTTCCAGGAGTATTCGTCGTCCAGAAGCCAGTCCGATATTTTCTCCGCCGGATAATGCTCGTTCCCGACGACTTCCGTCTTTTCCACCGTAAACACCTTCACGACGACGACCGCCCCGAACGCCGCTGCCGCCGCCGCGGTCAAAAACGCCGCCCCGGCTATCTTCCAGCGTTTTTTCTTTTTCCGTTTTTCCATCTCTCATTCCTCCAGCCGTATCCCTCTCGATACGCTTAATACGATCCCGATCTCCGCTAACAGGAATAAGACGGACGTGCCGCCGTAACTGATGAACGGAAGGGAAACCCCTGTGTTCGGCAGGGAATTCGTCACGACGCCGATGTTCATAAACACCTGGATCGCGATATGCACGAACGCCCCCGTGACGATCATCGCGCCGTACATGTCCTGGGCGTTGTTGGCGATCACCAAAAACCGCCAAAGCAGCATCACGAACAGCAGGATGACGCAGATCGCCCCAAACAGGCCCAGTTCCTCGCAGACGATGGAAAAGATCATGTCGTTCTGCGCCTCCGGCACGAACCCGAGCTTTTGCATACTGTTCCCAAGCCCTTTCCCAAACAGGCCGCCGGAGCCGATCGCGTAAAGTCCCTGGAGCGTCTGGTAGCCTTTCTCATACTGCTCCGGATGCATCCAGATCGCGAAACGCTCGATCCGGTACGGCTCCACGATCACAAACAGGATCGCGATCGCCAGGCACCCGCCCACGATCAGGGCAAACTGCGCGATCTTTGGGCTTGCAACAAAAGCCATCAAAAACGCGATGCCCAAAATGATGATGGCCGTGCTCAGATTTTCCAACGCCACGATCACGACCATCGGGAGCGTCATTGCCATCACCTTCGCCAGGGCGGAAAATTTCGAGATCTGCTTCGGCATCTGGCTGATGACGGCCGCCAAAAACAGGATGATCGCCAGCTTCGCCGCCTCGGACGGCTGGAAGCTGAGCGGCCCGATCCGAAGCCAGCGCTTCGCGCCGTTGTAGGTGTCCCCGACCGCCAGGACCACAGCGCACAGGAAGAACGCGCCCACATAGGCCAGCAGCCAGAATTTTTTCCAGATCCGGTAATCGATCCGGGCCAGCACCGCCATCCCCACGATCCCGATCGCGTCCGCCATAAGCTGCTTTTTCAGGTAATAGGCGTCGTCGCCAAATTTCACCTGCCCGTTGTACGAGCTTGTGCTGTAGAGCATGACCAGCCCGAAACAGATCAAAAACAGGACGATCAGCAAAAGGCTGTAATCAAAGTAGACGAGGTTTTTTTGTTTTTGGCCGCTCCTTTTCAATCTCCGCCCTCCTTATAGCGCAAGCAACCCTACCAGACATAAGATTGCCGTAACAATGGAAAATACCGCCACGACCCGCGTTTCCGACCAGCCGCAAAGCTCGAAATGGTGGTGGATCGGCGTCATGCGGAAGATCCGCTTCCCTCCGGTCTTCTTAAAATACGTGACCTGGATCATGACGGACAAAAGCTCGCCCCAATATACAAACGCGACGATCAGAAGAAAGATCGGCATCTGCATCATGTACGCCGTGGACGCCACGAAGCCGCCCAGTGCCAGCGATCCCGTGTCCCCCATGAACACGCTTGCCGGATATACGTTAAACAGCAGGAAACCGAGCAGCGCGCCCACGACGGCGCAGGTGATCGGTTCGAGGCCGCTGTCCGTCCCGATCGCCACGACGGAAAAGAAAGTCGCGATCAGCACGGTCACGCTGGACGCAAGGCCATCTAAGCCGTCCGTGAAATTCGCGCCGTTGACCGTGCCGAGGATCGCCAGGAACATGACCGGAAGGGCGAGCCATCCCAGCTCTAAGTACCTGCCGTCCTCAAAGCCCCCGGAAAACGGGATGAGCATGGCGGTCGCGCCGTCCGTATAGCGGTACATATAGAACAGGAACACCGCCGTCACCAGCATCTGCCCTAACATCTTCTGCCAGGGAAGAAGCCCGTCCGTGCGCCGCAGCACGACTTTCAGGTAATCGTCCAAAAAGCCGATGATCCCAAATCCCAAAGTGACGAACAAGATTGGCATGATCTTGGGATAATCCTTCATATAAACAAGCGACGTGACGATGATGCCCGCCAATATCATTAGGCCGCCCATCGTGGGCGTCCCCGCCTTTTTCAAATGGGATTTCAGCTCTTCCCGCTCCGTCTGCCCTACTTTCAGTTTTCTCAATACCGGGATCACCAAAGGCCCCAATACCGCCGTGATCGCGAAAGCGATCAATACCGGAAACACGACTCTCTCTGCCATTCTCCACACCTCTTTGTCCTATGATCACGCCGCTTATCTTTTGCCGTCCTCCCGCCCCGTGTCCGGGGACGCTTCTTTTTCGATCCCCAGGTACGGCAGGATGTTGGAAAAAATATCTTTTGCCACGGGCGCGGCGATCGTCCCCCCGTAATACACGCCCTGCGGGTCGTTGATGATGACCAGCACGAGTGCCTGCGGGTCCGTTGCCGGGGCAAATCCCAAAAATGAGGAAATATATTTGTTCGCGCTCCTGGGGAGCGTCTGGGACGTCGCCGTCTTGCCGCCGATGGAAAACCCCTCGATATAAGCGTTTTTCCCGCCGCCCTCCGACACCACTTTCTCCAGGACCGTCCGAAGGACCTGCGACGTTTCGCCGCTCACGATCCCTTCCTCCACGTCATGCTGCAGCGTCTTCACCAGGTTGCCCTGCCCGTCCCGCACTTCTACGCCGAAATGCGGCGTGACGCGGTTCCCCCCGTTGATCAGGGAGGACACGGTTGCGGCGACCTGGATGGGCGTGACCTGGAACGACTGCCCGAACGAGATGGTCGCCAGCTCTACGGGGCCTATGTTCTCCTTGTCATGCATGATCGTCCGCGCCTCGCCCGGCAGGTCGATCCCGGTGCGCCGCAGCAGGCCGAACTGTTCAAAATACTTATAAAAATTGTCCGCTCCCAGCCGAAGCCCCAGCTCGATGAAGACCGGGTTGCAGGAGTTCATAACGCCCTGCGTGAAGGTTTCCGCCCCATGCCCTGTCCTTTTGTGGCAATGGATGCGTCTGTCCTCCACTAATTTATAACCCGGGCAGAAAAACTGATCCTGCAAACTCGCCACGCCTTCCTCGAACGCGGCCGCCGTCGTGACGACCTTGAAGATCGAGCCAGGCTCGTACGTATCGCTGATGCAGGGATTGCGCCACATCCGGTTGAGCAGCTCCTGCCCGCCTTCCCCGCCCGCCTCCGTCTCCTGGCCGCCTAACGCCGCCTGCGTCAGCGTGAACGGGTCGTTCAAGTCAAATTCCGGCACATTCGCCATCGCCATGATCTCCCCGTTCTGCGGGTTCATCACGATGACGGACACGCCGTCCGCGGATTTCGCTTCCATCGCCACGCGCGCGGCCTGCTCGCAATACATCTGGATATTGTGGTCCAGGCTGATCTGCAGGCTGCAGCCGTCAATCGGCTCCTGCCGCCGCTCCCCGGCATTCTCGATCTCCACGCCGCGCGCGTCCGTCAATGTCAGGATCTTGCCGCTTGTTCCCTTCAGGTACTCCTCATACATGACCTCCAGGCCGACGATCCCCTGGTTATCCCCTCCGGTAAAGCCGATCACCTTGGACGCCAGCGAGCCGTACGGGTAATAACGCTTATAATCCTCGTCCACCTTGACCCCGGCCAGCCCGTAGGCGCGGATGCGGTCGCCCGCCTCTTTGTCCACGTTGGACTTCACCCGCTCGATCGCGCTCACTTTCTCCACGCGCTTCCGGACGGCCTCCGGATCCATGCCAAGCTCTTTTGACAGGACCGCTATGATTTTTTCCGGCTCCTCGATCTGGCTGTGGATCACGGAAATGGTGCAGACCGTGCGGTTGGTGGCCAGCGCCGTGCCTGTCGCGTCGAGGATCTCCCCGCGCGCGGCCTTGATCTCCCTCTCCCTCTCATGCAAATCCTCTGCTTTCCGCCCGTAATATTCCGAGCAGAACAGCATCAGGTAGACCAGCCTCCCGGCGAGCAGCAAGAGGGCCGCCGTCATCGCCAGGAAGACGATCAGCAATTTCTTACGGTTATACGTCTTATTGCGGAACATCTGACAACCTCATCGGATCTATTTCTATAATCTATTACAAGATTTCTGAGGTTATGTTACCTTTTGTCAGAACGCCCCCCGCCGAAAGCAATCCGGAAGGATGAACGGCTCCTAAAATCCCCCTTATCCGTTCGGCATCGCGTTCGGCACGTCTCCGGCCGGATATTCCGGCCCGCCCGGCTCCGCCGGAGCCTGGCCGCCGTCCGTCCCGGCGTCTCCGCCATTCGTCCCGGCGTCTCCGCCTTCCGGCGCGTCGCCATTCGTTCCGGCGTCCCCGCCCTCCGACACGTCGCCATTCGTTCCGGTGTCCCCGCCCTCCGGCTCGTCGCCGTCCGTCCCGGCGTCTCCGCCCTCCGGCGCGTCGCCATTTGTCCCGGCGTCTCCGCCTTCCGGCGTATCATCGCCCGTCCCGGCGTCTCCGTCTTCCGGCGCGTCGCCATTCGTCCCGGCGTCTCCGTCTTCCGGCGCGTCGCCATTCGTCCCGGCGTCTCCGCCCTCCGGCGCGTCGCCATTCGTCCCGGCGTCTCCGCCCTCCGGCGCGTCCGCCGCGTCCTCGTCTTCCGGCTCGTCCTTGAATATATTCAGATAAGGAAGGATCTTCGTAAAAATTTTCTTCGCCGTCTCTGTCGCGAGCGCGCTGCTCTGCGCGTCGAGCGGCACGTTCGCCTCGTCGATCACGACGTAGACGACTACCTGCGGGTCGTCCGCCGGAGCGAATCCGATGAACGAGACAATGTATTTCTTCTCGGTCCGCTTTCCCTTTTGGGCCGTCCCCGTCTTGCCTCCCATGGAATATCCCAGCACTTTCGCGCTCTTCCCCGTGCCTTCCGACACGGTGCTGTAAAGATAATCGCGCAGCTCGTCGCTCGTCTGCCTTGAGACAGTCTGCTTTAACACGGTCGCCCCGATGTCCTGCACGGTATTCCCGTTGGCGTCCACGATCTTCTTTACAAGATGCGGCTGGTAATAATACCCTCCATTAATTAAGGAAGAAAACGCGCTCGCGAGCTGAACCATCGTCACATTGAAATTCTGCCCGAAGGAATTGGTCGCGAGGGACGTCTTGTTTGTGTTCTCCACTGTATAGACCAGCGTGTCCGTCCGCGCCTCCCCCGGCAGGTCGATCCCGGTGCGCAGCCCGAAATTGAAGATCTTCTGATATTTGTAAAACGCGTCTTTCCCGATATCGGCCGCCATCTGCATCATCGCGTCGTTGCAGGACTCCATGACCGCTTCCCGCGCCGTCAGCGTTCCATGCCCGGAACGCTGCACGCAATGGATCGTGAACCCGCCGATCTCCTCATAACCGTCGCAGACATAAAAATCGCGCACTTTCCCAACTTCCAGGCCCGTCGCCACCGTGAACGGCTTCGCGGTGGATCCCGGCTCGTACGTGTACGTGATGCCGTAATTCTGCCAGATCTGGTTCAGCGCGTCCAGCCGCTGTTCCTCGGAAAGGGCGTCCTCCTCTTCTTTCGTATAATATGCGGAAAGATCGAACGGATCGTTTAAGTCATACGTCTTTTTGTCCGACATCCCCAGGATCTCCCCATTCTGCGGGTTCATGACGAGCGCCGCCATGTCCTGGCTTCCGTCCCCTTTCGCTGCCTCGTTGCGATGCGCTTCCTGGAAATCCGCGATCTCGTCCTCGATGACCTTCTGGATGTTCAGATCGATGGTCGTGACCAGGCTGTTCCCGTCGATCGGCTCTTTGACGGTGCGCTCGTAATTATTGTCCTCGTTGAGATAGCCGTACGACCTCCCGTCGATCCCGTTCAAGGCGTCGTTGTAATAATCCTCCAGGCCGCCAATCCCCTCGTTCCCGCTCGTGGTGAACCCGATCACCTTGCTCGCGAGGCTCCCATACGGGTATTCGCGCTTGTATTCCTTCTCAAACCACACGCCCTGCACATTGGGGTTCGCCTTATTGCCTTTCTCGTCCAGTTCCGCCTCCAGATCCTGAAATCCCTCGATCTGGTCATAATGCAGTTGTTTGCGCAATACAAAATAACGGCTGTCCGCGTGTTCCGTCAGGGCAGCCCTTACTTCTTCTTCTGTGACGTCCGGGAAGCACTGCAGGATCGCTTTGACCGTAGGCTCGACATACTTTTTTACTTTTTTCCCATTCTCCGCCGTCTCCTCATTGATCTGCCTGCAGTCGAGGATCACGTTGTACACGTCCACGCTGCTTGCCAGGATCGTGCCTTTGGAATCCAGGATCTCTCCCCGCTGATAGGGGATGCTCTGGCTCTCATATCCCTGCTGGCTCAAAATGGTCTTTGTGTATGACTCGCCTTTCACTTCCTCGATCCAGGTTAACCGCCCGCACAGGGCCGCCAGGGCGGCGACCACCAACGTGAATACAATCAGAAGCTTTTTTTTCATTTTCCTGGAAAAACGCGCCGGCCCTTTCCGCTTCCCAGGCCTCTTCCTGCTTGCCAATTGCCCCTGCCCCTTTCGCTAATCCTCCGGGATCTCTTCGTACTGGTTCATGTAATCGCTGCTGTCGATCTGGAAATATTCGATCTGCCCCTCGGAAGGATATACCATCCCCAACTCCCGGATCGCTTTCTCGCGGATGTCCGCCAGGTTCACGGACGTCTCGATCTGCTTTTCCCTCGCGTCATTCTCCGTCTTCAAGTCAAGAGCCTGGCTCTCCAAAGCCGCCACGCTTTTGACCCTTCCCGTCATCTCCGCCTGCAGGCGCAGGTAGCTCCCAAACACCAGGCCCATTACCGTCATGGCCCCAAGCAGGAATACCACGTAGCCCGGGCTTATGACAAGCGCGCGCTCCTGGTTCCTCCTGGCTGCCGCCCGGAGCTTTTTCTGCCGCTCGCGCTGCTCCCGTTCCGCCCTCCGGCGTTCCACATATTCGCGGTGCGTCTCCTCGCTCCGCTGCTGATGGGACGGCTGATGGTACTTCCTTACCGTATTCCCATCGATATAACCAATTGTTTTTCCCCTATATGCTGTATTTCTTTGCTGGCTCAATCGTTTCCACCTCTATTCCTGATTCTTTCTTTGACCCTAGGGCTTTTCCCCCTCCTCTTTTTTGTATTTTTCAAATACCCTAAGCTTCGCGCTCTTCGCGCGGGAATTGTACGCGATCTCCTCTTCGGACGGGACGATCGGCTTTCTGGTGACGGCCCTCCCGATCGGCTTCTTCCCGCACACGCACACTGGAAAATCATCCGGGCAAGTGCATGGGTTCTCGCTCTTCTTATAAATGTTCTTCACAATCCGGTCTTCCAATGAATGGAAGGTGATGACGCAGATCCGGCCGCCCGGCTTCAGCAGGCCGATCATGCCGTCGAGCGAATCCTGCAGCGCGCCAAGCTCGTCGTTTAGCTCGATGCGGATCGCCTGGAACGTCCGCTTCGCGGGATGCCCGCCCGTCATGCGCGCCTTCGCCGGGATCGCCGCCCGGACGATCTCCGTCAGCTCTCCCGTCGTCTCGATCTCATGCCGTTCCCTCGCCGCCACGATATGCTTCGCAATGTTTTTCGCGAATCGGTCTTCCCCGTAATCCCGGATGACGCGGTACAGTTCCATTTCACTGTATGTATTCACCAACTCCTTCGCCGTGAAACGCTGCCGCCTGTCCATCCGCATGTCCAACGGGGCGTCCGCCATATAGGAAAACCCGCGCCCGGCGTCATCCAATTGATAGGAAGACACGCCCAAGTCCAGGACGATGCCGTCCGCCTGGCTGATCCCGGCCTCCGCCAAGATCTCTTTCATCCTGCGGTAATTGCTCCGGACAATCCTTGTTTGGCCTTCAAATTCGGACAGCCTGCGCGTGGCCGCCTTGATCGCGTCCTCGTCCTGGTCGATCCCGACCAGCCGTCCTTTCGGGGATAAATGCCTGCAGATCTCATAAGCATGTCCGCCGCCGCCCAATGTCCCGTCTACGTAAATCCCATCCGGCCTTACTTTCAAGTATTCAATTGTCTCTTTTAAAAGTACGGACTTATGCTTAAATTCCATATCCCCGTAAACAACGCCTCCCTTCCTAGATGGTAAGGCCCATGCTTGCCATATGCTCCGCTATCTCCTCCACATCATCGTACTCGTTCGTCTCCTGCCACTTCTCCTTGCTCCAGATCTCGATATGGTTCACTACGCCCGCTAAGACCACGTCCTTCTCGATCCCGGCAAATTCCCGCAGGACTGCCGGCAGAAGCACGCGCCCCTGCTTGTCCACCTCGCAGTTCGCCGCGCCCGCGAAGAAGAACCGGGCAAACTTACGGGCTTCTTTTGAAAATTGCGACATTTCCCCGAACTTCGCCTCCATGGCTTCCCATTCTTTGGAAGAGTACACAAATAAACATCCATCCAGCCCCTTCGTCACTACAAATTCATCTCCTAAGGATTCCCTGAATTTGGACGGGACTATCAGCCTGCCTTTTGCGTCGACTGTGTGATTGTACTCTCCCATGAACATAGAAATCACCTCTGGCCGCCGGGCCGTGGTGGATCATTGTGGAAATTCGTAACGGTTCAGCCTGGGATCTTGCACTTGCCGCAAAGTCTGCAGAGGTACAGAAATCCGGCCAAGAGCGAATCCGGCCTCTCTGCCTGGGATTATCCACATTTTTATCCACTTTTCCACCACTCTAACCCCTTTTCTACCACTTCCCTCCACCTATCTACCATTCTAGCCTATCATACGGAAAAATGCAACAGGAAACTTTGTTCGATTGTGATCATATGTAAGTAACTTTCGTACGCTTTTCGTGAAAAATCAAAAAATCCCAGAAACTATTGATTTTTCAACAGTTTCTGGGATTTTTAATGTCATAAAGCGTCAAAGATAGGATTTCCCCATCCGGGCTTCCAACTGCGCAATCTTCTCTTTCAGCCTCGCATTCTCGTCCGCATACCTCGCATTTTCGTCCTCGTATCTCACGATCTCGTCAGCATACCTCGCGTTCTCGTCCGCATACCTCGCGTTCTCGTCCCTATACTGCTCAATCTGCCTCTCCAGCTCGTCGATGCGGAAACGGTATTTGTCATTCGGAAGTTCCAGCGCCCCCGGCAGCAGCGGCTTCATCCCTTCCTCACCTCCCTGTTTTTTCGCAACATCCCTGCAGATATGCCTGTGCAGGCGGTTCGTAAGCTCCGTAAGCTGCCTGGCGTCATCCGCGGTGATGTTCCCTGCTTTCAGATTCTTCTCTATGCTGCCCATTATACCATTTCTGATCTCCTCCTGCAACCAATAGAATTTTTCCTCATCAAAGGGGTTCCCCTTTTCCATGGCTTCCTTCCACTGCTTTACCAGGCTGCGCAGGCGCAGCGTCTGGAACGGGATGAGGACGATCATCTTCCGGCGATCCAGCTCCTGCGCGTCATGCGACAGGTACAGGCAGTTCCTCACATGGTAGTCAA
>CANQTH010000009.1 GCA_947626795.1 uncultured Lachnospiraceae bacterium | reverse complement strand
TGTAAATTTTGCCGAGTGGGAATCCGGCTCTTTGCCGAAGGCAAACTTTCAATGAGCCGGATTCCGTAACTGTGAAGCCGCAAGGCTGAACTGTTACAAAACGGCTGCATGGTCCCCCATGCAGCCGCCCTGCCGCGTCTTTCGCAAACGTCCCGCCGATCGGCGGCCCGTCCGCGCTTCCGCTTCTTTTTTATTTTTCTGTCACTTTATTTTACTGTTACTTTCAAGACTGCCTTCGCCTTCCCGTTGTAGCTCTTCACCGTGATGGTCGCCTTCCCTTTCCGGACTGCCGTTACCTTGCCGTTCTTGTCCACCTTCGCAACCTTTTTCTTGCTGCTGGTGTATTTGAAGGAATTGCTCCCATACTTGGACTGTACCTTCGCCTTGATCTGGAACGTCTTCTTGGCTTTCAGCGTTATCTTCTTCTTGTTCAGGGTCAGCTTCGTCTTTTTCGTCGGCGCTTTCTTTACCGATACCGTGACAGTCGCCGTCTTGCCGCCTGCCGTCACCGTGATCTTGGCCTTCCCGGTCTTCTTCGCGGTGATCTTGCCGTTCTTCACGGACACGACCTTCGGGTTGCTGGATTTCCAGGAAACCTTCTTGTCCGTCGCGTTCTTCGGCGTGACCGTCACGGTCAGCTTGTACGTCTCCTTTAAGCCAAGCGTCAGCTTCTTCACGTTCAGCTTCACGCTCTTGACCTTCACGGCCGTCTGGCCGCCCGGGTTCGTCGGGTTCGCCGGGCCTGCTCCCGCTTTCTCCTTCACGGTCACTTCGCACGTCGCCTTCTTCGTGCTGTCCGACTTGCTCGTCGCCGTGATGGTCGTCTTCCCGGCCTTGACAGCCGTCACCTTGCCGTTCGCGTCCACTGTCGCCACTGACGCGTCGTCCGTCTTCCACTCTACTTCCTTATTCGTCGCGTTCGCCGGGGATACCGTCGCCGTCAGCGTCTCGCTCTCGCCTGCCGTAAGCTCTAACGCCTCTTTGCTCAGCTTCACTCCCGTCACTGCCACGCTCTCAGCCGCTTTCTCTTTCACGGTCACTTCACACGTCGCCTTCTTCGTGCTGTCCGACTTGCTCGTCGCCGTGATCGTCGTCTTCCCGGCCTTGGCCGCCGTTACCTTGCCGCTCGCGTCCACAGATGCCACCGACGCGTCGTCCGTCTTCCACTCTACTTCCTTGTTCGTCGCGTTCGCCGGGGATACCGTCGCCGTCAGCGTCTCGCTCTCGCCTACCGTAAGCTCTAACGCCTCTTTGCTCAGCTTCACTCCCGTCACTGCCACGCTCCCGGCTGCTTTCTCTTTCACGGTCACTTCGCACGTCGCCTTCTTCGTGCTGTCCGACTTGCTCGTCGCCGTGATCGTCGTCTTCCCGGCCTTGGCCGCCGTCACCTTGCCGCTCGCGTCCACGGACGCCACCGACGCGTCGTCCGTCTTCCATTCTACTTCCTTGTTCGTCGCGTCCGCCGGGGATACCGTCGCCGTCAGCGTCTCGCTCTCGCCTACCGTAAGCTCTAACGCCTCTTTGCTCAGCGACACGCTCTCCACCTTCACGATCCCTTTCGGCTGGAAATTCCCCAATGCGGCCTGCAGGCGGTTGTACGCCGCGAGGATGTCCTCGTCTGACGCGTCCGCCGCAAGCGCGCCGCACGCCGCGATCGCGTCTTCTAACTCTTTCCAGACTGCCTCGTCATAGTCCGCTTTATTCTTGCCTTCCATTGCCGCCGACGCCTGCGCCTTCAGCGCGTCCGCGTCCGCCTTCCCGATCGGCTTGAAGTTGTCCAACGCCTCCTGCAGGCGGCCGTATGCCGCAGCGATGTCTTCCGCCGACGCGTCTTCCGGCAGGCCTTCATACGCCTTGATCGCCGCTTCCAGGGCCTCCCAGACTTCGCTCTTGTACTTTGCCTTGTCCTTGCCTTCCATTGCCGCTGACGCCTGCGCCTTCAGCGCGTCCGCCGCCGCTTTGTCGATCGGCTTGAAATTAGCCAGCGCGGCCTGCAGGCGGTTGTATGCCGCAGCGATCTCCGCTGCCGACGCGTCTTCCGGCAATCCTTCGTATGCCGCGATCGCCGCTTCCAGCTCTTCCCAGGCTGCTTTCGGGTAATTCGCCTTGTCCTTGCCTTCCATCGCCGCTGACGCCTGCGCCTTCAGCGCGTCGGTCGCCGCCTTGTCGATCGGTTTGAAGTTCTTGGCCGCTGTTTCCAGCTTCCCGCATTCCGCCAGTTTTTCCCCGGCTGTCGCCGTCCCGCTTGCCTTCACTGCCTTTGCCGCCGCGATCGCGTCCTTTAATCCGTTCCATACGGACGCCTCGTAATCCGTCTCTGTCTTCCCTGCCATGGCGGCTTCCGCCTCCGCGATCTTCATGCCGAGCGTCGTGTCCGCGAACGCTGCCACTGCCGCGTCCAGGGCTGTCTTTGCCGCGTCCACCTGCGCCTGGCTGACGTCGCCTGACGCCGCCGTCGCGTTTGCCGCCGTGAGCTTCTCCTGCAGCGCCGTCCAGACGGCCTTGTCATCGCCTGTATAAGCGTCTTCCGTCCGCCCCTCCAGGGCTGCCTTCGCGCTTGCGATGGACTTGTTCAGCTCCGTCTTGTCGCCGATCGGCGCGAGCGTCCCCGTGCCGTCCGTCTTCATCGCTGCGTCCAGCTTTTCCTTCATTGCCGTAACAGCTTCCTGGCTGGTCGGCTTCGCGTACAGCGCGCTCGCTTCCGTCAGGATCGCCTGGAATGCCTTCCAGGAAGAGGATGTGTAGTCGGACTCCCGCAGCGACCTGGCCTTTCGGATGGACGCGTCCAGCCCTGTCAGATCCAGATCCGGGTCGATCTTCGTGAACTCGCACGCGATCTCGACCGTCGCCGTATCCTCTCCTAATGTGACCGTCCCCTTCAATACGGCCTTCGCGACGTCGCCGATATTGGTCGGCAGCTTCGCTTTCTTCCTTGCGACGTCAATGACTGCGGAGCTTTCGGTCTGGCCGTCTTCCGCATATGCCTTCCATACGATCTTTTCCTTCTGGCTTCCGCTTTCCGGAAGGTTCAAGTCAATCTCTTCTTCCTTGGAAGATTCCGCGTAAGTGTATTTCCCATCTTCGCCCGCTTTCGCCCCGACTGCCTTAGCGGCGTCCGCGACTGCATTCGTGATCGGGATCGCCGATTCTTCCTTGTAGATCGCGCTGATCTGCTCCGGCGCGAGGGACGCGTTGTAAATGCGGAAATATTTCAGGCTTCCCTTGTAATCCCGATCCCCGTTATGCCCATAGACGTTGTTGCCGAGGTAAATATGGCGTTTCGCGCCTTCGTTCGCGTTCCAGATCGTGGTCAGGGTCAGCGCGTCCGTGCCGCCGATATTCCCGGACCCGACCAGTTTCCCGTTGTCATAGAGTTCGCTTTCCGACCCATTCATGACGCATACGACATGGTGCCACTGCCCTTCCGTAAATCCCGGAACCAGGACCGTCCTCACATTTTCCCATAAATTCAGCTTTTCTGTTGATTTCCCCATCTCGGATTCCAGGTTGCCGCCCCGTCCCGCATAGATGGAAAACTCGCTTACATTTCCTGTCCTCGCGCATTTCTCGCCCGTGCTGATGCCAAAGGTATTGTGCTGGTTGTTTATCCCGGACGGACGGTATACCCAGAACGAGAATGTCATCTGGTCTGTGATCTCAATGTCGTCCGGAAGCTCGATATAATTCGTGAGCGCCTTCGTGCTTCCCGGCATCACCGCGCCGTTGTCGCGGTCAAATGTGACGCCCCCATGGACCGTGCCGTCATGGCCGTTGCCAGAATCGTCCTTCACTTTCCCATCCTCGGCCGCCTTGTCCATGTTGTACCGTGCGCCAAGGACGGACGCCATCGCGTCAAGCGTCTTCGCTTTCAGGGTTTCCTTTATCGCTTCCTCGGAGATGGAAGCTGTCGCCTTGTCCACCGCCTCAATGGCAGCCGGATCTTTCAGCGCTTCTTTGTCTTTGTCCTTATACTGCGTCAATACTGCGTTTGCGCTTGTAATCTTTGCCTCTAAGGCAGTTACGGACTCTTCCTCATATGCCAGGGAGGACTTTGCCCTTGCCGCTTCCGCCTCGGCTTTCGTGATCGCCGCCTCTAAGGCTTCTGTGTTCGCGATCAGCTCATAATATGCCTTGAATGTGGCGGTTTCTCCCGCTTCCACATCCTTGCTCGTCCCTTCTCCCTTCGTGCAGTCTTCCCAGCCGGATTCTTCTTCGTTCAAGACATAAACCTTGCCGTCTTTCCCGGTATAGTTCTTCTCTTCAGCCGCCTCGCCATACGTGTACGCCCCGGGAGTCTCTTTTGTCTCGATCGTTTCCTCTAATGTCTTGTCATCACCGACATAAATCTCGATCTTCTTTTTCGCGAATCCGGATTCCCAATAGATCTTGTGGTTGGTGATCTTGAAGCCGCTGCGGGCCACGAAAACTTCCCGTACGCCGTTGTTATTTGACTTATAGGCGCTCATCTAATTCTCACCCGAAAAGAGCTTCTTCATCGTCCCATCCGGCGCAGTGATCCATGTGCGGAACTTCCCGTTTGCATTGTCAATCTCCATCCGAACGCGGTAAGTCTCGCCCTTTTTCGCAACAAAGCTGTCGTCCGCGGACTCTGGATAGCCTACTGCATTATCGTGCGCCCGGAAAAATGTCCTTGAAGCATCATCATTAACACCAAATTCCAGCTTTGCCGCATAATCTTTCCAGGCGTTTCCTATATATGCGCCATTCTCATATTCTGTGTCCGAATACATAATTACCCGGTCTTTTTTGTTGTAATCTGCCGTTACCACGACGTCGTATTCCGTGACGATCTTCCCGGTATATGCCGTGCGGAATCCATTGGCTTTCAAATGTCCGCTGCTATTCTCTTCTGCAACAATTTCCCCTGTACTTTCGTCGCATTCGTATACATGGACGTTTACCTGAACTTCTTTTCCGCCAGCATTGCCCTTTATGACATATGCTTCTTTTTGCGCTTTCAGTTCCGTGATATCCGGCTCTGTTCCCCAGATGATCGGAACTTTCACTTGGGCTGATCCCGAACTGCCTGCGGCCGGCGCCCCATCGTCCGCGGTAGCGGTCGCTTTTTCCGGAAGGACAGGAACATTCCCCTCAATCACATAAATATCCTCGATCGGTTCTACCGACTGGATCGCCAGCTTCTTGTACGCAATGGTTATCGTGTCCGCGCCTTCCCCAACAGCCGCGATCTCATACTTGTTTTTCTCACTTTCCTTATCGTATTTGTACGCTGCCGCTTCCGTTGAGATGATCGGATCGATCGCAGACTCTTCATGCGTATACTTTTCCCCTTCCTTTAAGTACAGCTTGTCTGTCCGAATGACCGTATCGTCGCTCTCATCAATGCTATTTACCGAAACTTCCCTCGCGAGCGTCACTTCAAACGTGCCTTTCCAGGTAAAGCCGATATCCGCTTTGGAAGCGTTCGCTGTCAGCGTCACTTTGCTCCCGTCCTGCGCGTTTACTTTCCCATCCGCAGAAATTTTTTCCGGCGCGCTGGATTCCCATGTAAAGTTGATCCCCGCCACTTCTTCCGGCAGGTTCAGATTCCCGGTAATGTAATCCAGGCTTGCATTTTTGTTCAGAATGCCAAAGAAATCGATCAGCGAAGCGACGTCTTCCTCTGATGTGTCTGTTAAGTAAATCGCCGCGGCCTGGGATTCATCCAATGCCGTGTCATATACCCTGACGTCGTCCATCAGGCCGTCAAATTCATCATCCGAAAATGGATTCACTCCCACATAAATGCCCTGGTTTGCCCCAATCATTGGGCTACCTGTCTTATCCGAAAAATCAACGGCTTCTTTTCCGTTTTTATAAACTTTCACTTCATTTCCATTTTGGGATAATGTCAGCATTGTCCATGTGTTTTGGGAAATTTGCAATCTTGTTGTTGCAGTCTGATGACCTGCATGATTCTCCCATACTTTATATTTCCCTGGATTGCCATCATCCCCTACAATCCCAATCCAATTTTGCGGCGTTTTCCATCCGACAAATAGACATTGCTGATTCGTACCCAAATCTTCCGAGGGATTAATCCATAGGGAAACAGTATACGTACTCCCCAGATTCTTCTGTGGCAATTCTAAGCCATAGCCATCATCTTTCCCTTCGCTGCTTTCATTAAATAGCTTCACCGCTTTTGTATTCTTCCGTCCATTCTCATCGAAAGCCGCTTCTGTTTTCGTTTCTTTTAACTCTGTCGCCCACTGCTTGACATTCTCTCCCAGGCTTCCCTCAAATGGATAGCTTGCAAGCGGCGTAAGCTCATCCTGCGCGCCTTTTACCATTACCGTATGGGTTTCTGTTACCCCTTTAACTGAAACCGTGATCATAGCCGTCCCTTTTTTCAGGCCTTTGATCGTTCCATTCTCATCTACCGATGCGATCTCCGGGCTGTCGGTCGTATATTGCACTTTCCCAATATACTTTTCCTCCATTTCCGGTTCTCCTGAAAAATAATTCTGTATACAGGGATTCTGCTTTAGGGTTTCTATTTCATTTAAACCAAGACTTATTTCTTTGGCATTCTGTACAATCCCCTCAGCTTCCAATTGCCCTAAAATCATATCTCCAACATCCCGGAAGAATACATTTTTTATCTGATCAGCAGTCAATGCTACATTATATATTTCCACATCATCAACTAACCCATCAAACACAGCATCCCACGAATTTACACCCAAACGAATCGTTGCAGATTCTCTATTCATAATCTCTGGAATGGACTCTCCACTTCCAATAAGCTTTCCATTCTTATAAACTGTAAGATTCCCTTTATCTTGCGCAATTGTAAGCATCGTCCATTCCTGCGCCGGAAAATCAAATGTCTTGATTGGAGTAAAATAGCCTCCATTATTTCCCCATACTTGATAAGTATTATCAGGACCTGTTCCCGAAATCGACATCCACACTGTGCTATCATCACCAAGCGCCAATACGGGATTTGCCCATGATGTTGTACCTGTTGTCGGATTTACCCAAATAGAGACAGTATATGAAGCACCAATATTTTTTACGGGTAACTGTATGCCATATTTTCCCGCCAAAGATACTGCTTTATCTGTTTCTTTTCCAGTTCTCCCTTCGTCAAACTCAGCACTTCCACTATATTCTTCCATCTTATGCGCATACATAGTGCTTCCATCTGGAAGTTTCCCATCATTAAAATCATATTTTGCCATCGGAACAGGATCTGTCTCTGTCCCCACTGCTTCCTCCGCATATGCCATCTGCGTCGGCAGAAGCGTTACCGCCATGGCCAAGCTCAGAAAAAGAGCCAGCCATCGTTTCCGTATCTCCGTTTTCTTCATAAAACCCTTCCTTTCTTTTGCGCGGCCTTCAGTCGATTGGCCGCCTGCCCCATTGTTACCTTCTATCCCCCTTTCGTTTGCTGGTAATATTTTAAACTTCTTTCGCGATTTTTTCAATATTTTTTCTAAATTTCCTTAAATTGGAATTATAATTTTGTGAAATATGCACAATGGATTTTCAAAGGCAGAAAGGATCGGGCCTTATTTTTGTATGAATTGCAACATCGACCCGGCCGGAGGCTTACGCCCCCCTGCCGGGCCGATCCAAGATGCGCTTGCAATCACTTCTTCACTTTGATCTTCTTTACCACTTTCCTGCCGCCGCAAGAAACCGTCAGCTTCGCCGTCCCTGTCTTGGCCTTCGCCGTCAGCTTGACTTTGCTGCCCTTGCTCTTGCTCAGCTTTAGGATCTTCTTCCCCTTTGCGTCCAGCTTCCAGGAGATCTTCCCTTTTAAGCCCTTTGCGGACGCGGTCATCGTTATGGATTTCCGCCGCTTTACGGACGTCTTGCCGGACACCTTTAAGGAGGGCTTCTGCACGGTGATCCTGCACGTCGCCTTCGCGCCGCCGCCGTCGATCGCCTGCACCGTGATCACGGCCTTGCCTGCCGACTTCGCCGTCACCTTCCCGCTCTGGGACACGCCCGCGACAGCCGGCTTGCTGCTGAGCCAGATCACTTTCTGCGACGCTTCCGCCGGAGTCACGGACGCCTTGAGCTGCAGCGTCCCGTACACCTGCAATGTCTTAGAGGAAACCGACAGCTTAACGCTCTTCGCGAGCGGAACTCCCGGCTCCGACGGGCTGTCTGTGCCGCCCGGGTTCGTCGGATTATCCGTGCCGCCAGGGTTTGACGGGTTATCCGTGCCGCCCGGATTCGTCGGGTTGTCCGTGCCGCCTGGGTTTGACGGGTTATCCGTGCTGCCCGGATCCGACGGGTTGTCCGTTCCCGGCTCTTTTTCTACCGTGCCGCCGTACATCCCCGTCAATTCCCCTGCTTCCACGGAGCTGGTGACTTTAACGGAAATCTTCTTCCCAATCTCGTTCGCCGTCAGCTTATACGAAGCCTTGTCCGCCCCGCTGATGGCTGTATCCCCCGCGTACCACTGGTATGCGAGCGTCCCGCTGTTGTTGCTTCCTTCCACTTTCGCGGTCAGCGTATTGCCCGGATACGATTTTCCTTCCGCGCCGCTGTCAGACTGGATGGAGACATTCCCTTCCAGCGTCTTGATCTCCTGCTCCGGAATGCCGTCCTTGACGTCCTTTCCAGCCATGCTCACAAAATTCATCTTGCCGCTCATGTAAGACTTGGAGCTGTTCGCGCCGATCGCTTCCACCGCGTTCAGCGCCTCTTCTTCCAGCAGGCCGTCTTCTAACGTCGCCATCGCGCGCCCGTCCGTAACCGGGATGAACGCCCCGTCCGCAGTCTCGATCTTTTTCCCATTAATAAGGAAGGACACATATTTCACACTGGAATCCTTCACGTCCGCCACTGCCACGACCTTCCCGGACGCGTCTTTCCCAAGGCTGACGGCAATCTGCCCGTCCACGCTGTTCCCTAATGACTTGTACAGCGCGGCCACGCTCGACGTCTGGCCGTCCATCCATTCCATGCGTTTCTTGATGAACGTCTTCATGGATGCGACCGCCGCGTTGTAAGTCTGGCTCTGCGTCTGCTCCTGCTTCCCATTGATGAACGCGAACCCGCTGCAGTTGCCATAGGAATATCCCCATTTCGCATCGTTCGCGTCCGCCGCCGTCTGGTACTTTTTCTCCCAGGCGTCGATCTCGCCGCCGTCCTTTATGATGTCCTCGATCACCGTCGGGCGGTATTTCTTATAATATTCATATGCCTTTGTCACAAAATACGGATCCCGGACGAGGTAGCGGTTCCACTGCTCCGCCTGGTAGCTCTGCTCGCAGAACCCGCCTTCCCCGGTTGGCATCCCGGTCAGCGTGGTGTGCCAGTTGTCGTACACGAACGGCCCCGTCATGGAATACATATTGATGTTTCCGAACGCCCAGTCATAGTCCCAGGCAGGCCCCATCTTGGCCTTGCCTTCCAGATCCTTGTACATATATGTGCTGTTCTTCATGGAATCCCAGTTGTTCGTGAACTCGCACACCATCCAGTACTGCACCAGGGAATCGAGGTCGAGCAGATCCGTATAATGCACGGTCTTATCCTGATAAGTCGTCGTATAGTCCGGGCTTTTCAGCGCCGCCTCGTAGGCGTTGACGTAATCCCTCGCATAATCCACCATCACGGGATTTGTCTTGGCATATTCCGGGGATCGGAAGAACATCGGGATCCCGTTGGACGTGCTGAACGTGGAAATATATTTGTACTGGTCCGACGTGGACCGGAAATCCATGTCCAGCAAGAACCCGCCCGTAAACTCCGGTATCTCCTCCTCATAATAATCCGAGATCTGATACGTCGTGCCCTTATATGTGAAATTCCCGGAAGTCACCCAATGGTAATCCTGCTCCATCGCGTCTTCCATGTCGGATTTTTTCAGCGATTCCTCTTTTTTGCAGATCGCGTCCGCGATATCGTCCGCCAATTCCTCCCAATCCAGGACGTCGATCCGGGAGCCGCCGATCCGCACATGCTCGCACAGCTCGTAAAGGCCCTGGTATTCCCCGTTCAGGATCAGTACGACGCTTGTGCCTCCCATCGAATACTCCATCCCGATATCCCTGGAAAACTTGTTCACGATCTGGTTGCGCATATTCGTATGGTCGATCATGTTCGCTAACAGACACCAATGTTTGTTCGTCCCTTTGCCCGTCTTCCCAAGCCCCAGCAGGTTCGCCTTGGAATCCAGCTTCAGCTTGTACGGCTTTTTCACGCCCCAGGAAACCGCCTCGTACCAGGTGGAATTGCCGCGCCCCTTGATGGTCGTCGCGCCGTCGTACCAGTAGGACTCATCGTCAAATTCCGCGTTGCCCTGCACCCGGATATGCGCGTCCTTCGCGACGGAATTGCTCGTCACTTCCTGCCCGTCCTCCGTCTCCACATAGACTACCGGAAGCTCGCTGCAATAGGTCCGCAGATTCCAGGAAAGCCCGCCTTCCGCCCGCACCGTCACGGAAATGAATTTTTCCAGGTCGGCCTTGATCGGCGTGTAGGAATCCGTCTCCGACACGGTCTCCCCGTCGATCTCCCATTGATAGGAAAGCGCCGTCCCCTCTGTGTTCGACACGGAAACCGTCAGCTTCTCCCCCACCTGGGCATATCCCTTGCTAAAAGACGCGACCTGCTCTAAGCTCGTCAGCACGGTCACGCGGAATTCCCGGCTATGCCCGTCCACTTCCGCCGTCAGCACGACGGATGCGTTCGTGCCGATCGCGTCCGGATGCGCCACGGCCTTGCCCGCTTCTACCGTAAGGATCGCCGGGTCGCTGCTCGTCCATTCGATCCCGCTCCCGTTCAACTCCTGGGGCAGCGCGATCTCCGTCTTCACCCCCGCGCTGCTCTCCCCGTCCGCAAATCCAAGCGACAGCCCGGAAAGGTACAGTTCCCCCGCGATGCCGGACGCGTAGCAGATGGACGGATACGGGTAGCATCCCTCTTCCGCCGTCCAAACGTCCGCGGAAAGCCCGTCCGGGAGCTTCCCGCCTTTCAGCTTGGACTCCGAGAGCGGGACCGTCCCCTCGCACGTCTCAAAACCGGACGTCTTTAAGAAGTAACAATTCTCCACGTTCGCCAGATATGCCGCGTTGCCGCCCTCCGCATAAGCAATCCCGTTCGCGTCGTAGCCCTCGTACTGGATGCTCCCGGTATTGACGCAACGCGCCACCGACCCGCAGGCGGATTTCGCAATGCGCCCGATGATGCCGCTCGCGTAGATCAGATCCCCGCGCGAGCCGCCTGCGATCATGTCCGCGCCGTTATAGCAGTCCGTAATGGAAATATGCCCGTTGCCGATCGCGGCATTTTCCGTCCGGCATTCCCCGACGATGCCGCCCGCGCCTACCGTGTCGCTTTTCCCGGAGCGGTTCACCAAAAGCTTGCCGCTTAAAACGGCGATCCCGGACACCTCCGCATACCCGTTCACTTCTCCCGCGAGCGTCCCGACCGCGGAAAGCCCGTCCGGGAAATCCGTCTGGATCTTGACGTCCCGGAAGATCAGGTCACGCACTTCCGCGCGGTCCGACGCGTCTTTTGAGCCGATCACGCTAAAAAAGCCCGCCTGTCCATACTTCCCATCCTGCGCGACCGAATCCGCGAGATTCATCGTCAGGCCAGAGATCACATGGCCTTTCCCGTCGAACGTCCCGGAGAACACATTTTTATCCGTGTCCGGGTCGCACGTCCCCTTGTTCCCGACGTAAGCGCCTCCGATCGGGATCCAATCCCCGTCCGACAGGTCGATGTCCGCGGTCAGCTCATAATCCCCGTCCATCGGGAAAGCGCTGTCCCGCCCGATCTTTTCGAGATCCTCCCGGCCAGAGATCGGGATCGTTCCCGTCCCCGCCGCCTGCGCCTGCAGCGGCCCCCCGACGTCCGGGCATATCAGCGCAGCGGCCATCAGGAAGGCAAAAATCCTGTTCCTAATCCGTTGTTTTTTGTGCATTTTCATGGCGTCCCTCCTCTTTTTGAATTTAGTCCTTATATTCTATCACAAATTTTCCGGAATGTATACGCCATTTTTTTCCATATTGCACAATTCCCAAATTTTATAACAAGTCAGCCCAGATATTGAAAATGTCACGCCAGTATAATATAATGTTTGCGTATATGATTGAACGCGCACACGGATGTATGACTATGGCTGTCAGTTATAAACGACTGTTCCATCTGCTGATCGAACGGGACATGACCACTACCCAGCTTCAGCACAAGGCAGGATTTTCCTCAAATATCATTCATTTGTGCCGGATAATACGGAGGAACTGTAATGGATAAAATAAGAGTTGGCTTGATCAAACAGCAGTTTGACATGATTATTCATAGCGAGGCAACCTCTAATGTTGAATTTTGGTATGCCCGGGAATTAATGCCGCTGCTTGGCTATGGACGTTGGGAAAATTTTGATAAGGCAATTTCACGTGCGATCGAGTCCTGTGAAACGAGTGGAATTGAGGTGTCCGATCATTTTCGTGAGGTCACGAAATTGATCGTTGCTGGTAAAGGAGCGCAAAGACTCGTCAAGGATTATATGTTGACGCGGTATGCCTGCTATCTCGTCGCTCAGAACGGTGATCCCAAAAAGGAAGAAATCGCGTTTGCGCAAAGCTATTTTGCCGTACAGACCAGAAAACAAGAACTGATTGAAGAACGTATCTCTCTAATAGAACGTACTGAGGCTCGTGGCAGATTACGGGAATCCGAGAAGCGTCTTTCTCAAAATATTTATGAGCGCGGAGTTGATGACGCGGGCTTTGGCCGAATCCGCTCTAAAGGCGACCATGCGTTGTTCGGCGGACATACTACTCAGGAAATGAAGGAGCGTTTGGGGGTAAAGGATACTCGCCCTCTTGCGGATTTTTTGCCTACAGTAACGATTGCAGCAAAGAACCTGGCAACAGAAATCACCAATTTCAACGTAGAAGAAAAAGACTTACAGGGAGAACCAGCGATTACCGGCGAACACGTGCAAAACAATCGCTCTGTCCGTGAATTGCTTGGACAGCGGGGCATCAAGCCGGAGGAACTTCCTCCGGCGGAAGACATCAAAAAATTGGAACGCCACGTGAAATCCCAAGAGAAAAAACTGGCGGCTCAGTCTGGCAAACTGCCGGAACAGGATGATAAATAAATCGAAAAGACAGAGAAAACCTTAATGGCTAACCTATGGACTTTGCACCATCCACAAGCATGACAAAGGAGGGCGTCACATGAAACATTCCGAAGAGCTTCGCATGACTTATTCCGGCCTGATCTCAAAAAAAGGCGGCAAGAAGATCGTCCGCGTTTCCTTTGAGCGCGGGAAAGATTTTGCGGAAGGCGTCGTCCCCGACGGGACGATTGAAAAATCCTCCGGCTTTTCCCCGGAAGAATTGACGCAGCTAAGCGGCTACTTAAAGCAGAACGCCGACGAGATCTTATCCAAAGCAAAAGAAGTCAACCCGCTGCGCAGCTGGCTGCGGACGAGCTGACTTCGGTCACACAAAATCCAAGGGCGAAACCGTTACGGCCCGGATCTCCCGCCAGGGCCTGCGCCGCCTCCTAGCGGTTCGCCTGGTTGCCGCATTTCGGGCATACGTTCCCCTCGCGGTACGTGAACCCGCAGCGGTAGCAGCATTTCACCTCGTGCTTTTCTTTCGCCAGATACGAGATGCTCCGGGATTCCGGCTTTTCTTTCAAATATGCCACGAACCGATCCAGCGCCCCGGCGAACGCGCCAAGCTCTTTTGCGGGGATCCCGCCCGGGATCTTTGTCCTCGCCCCGCCGCGGCTAACGTAGATCCCCCGGTTCAAAAGCCCGGTATTCCCTTCCACCTTGCTGATGGAGCGGACGGGTATCATCTCGCTGTTGAACGTGCTGTTGTAAAAAATATGATCCGGCGTCAGCACGAATCCCTCTTTCCCGTTCTTCCTGCCGGAAGAATCGCAGATGAGGATCGGGAATTCATACCGCCCCCGCTCGGACGCATACGTATTCAGCGCATTCGCCACAAGCTCCGCTTCTTCCTGCTCCAGGCTGCCGCGCATTACTTTCCGCACTTCGTAAAAATGAAGGCGTTCCGGGTCTTTGATCTTCCCTTTCAGCTCCTCTTTCAGCTTCTCGACCAAAAGCCCGCACTCGTCCATTTTCAGCTTTGTCAGCCGTTTGTCCAGCATTTCCAGGGTATTCGTCTTTAATTCCGGCAAAAACGCCCCCGCCTCGATCTTCTCATACGCTTCCGCCGCCTCGTCGAACGTCATTCCCATAAGATCCGGGCATATTTTATCGATCGCCTTCTCGTCCAGGGCGCGGATCCGGTCCTCGATCTCCTTCCTGGCAAGCTCCGCCTGTTCCCCCGGAAAATCTCCCGACTTCAATTGCTCCAGCATATTCACGAGCGTGCCTCTCCCGGCCCGCCCGGCCCGCCGCAGCATCTCGGCAACCTCGTGTTCCGCCGCCTGCCGCTGCTTTTCCTCCAACTGCCCCTCGTAAGCGGAAAGATCTGCGTCCTGGTACTGCGCCAGCTTCTCGCGGAAGGCCCGGTACTGGTTCCGTCCCATCTGCGCAGGCATCCCGGCGATCAGCCGTTCCGCTTCCTCCTGCGCCCGCTTCTGCCGAAGCTCCTTTAGCGGAGCCAGGACTTCCTGCCGGACGCTTTCCGGGCATTCCGCCCGCCCGATCTCCTCAATGGCGCGGACGATCGCCGGATAAGGCTTGTCCCGCACGTCTTTTGCCTTCTGGCGGACGGCTTCCTCCTCTTTCTTCCCGACGGCTTCCGCTATCCTGCCAAGAAGGCCTGCCCGCTCCTGCTCCCCAAGGCTGCCGTCCGACTGGATCTGGCCTTTCAGATCCCGAAGCTGCCGCAGGGACATACGCCCCAGCACGTTCATGCGCGCCCCATATTTTCCGTTCCCTCCGGAAACCTGCCCGGGCCTGTCCGAGCTTTCCCGCTCCTTTCCCGCTCCTGCCCCGGGCGCCCTGCGCCCGGACGCGCTCCGATCGCCTGCCGCTCCCGTTTCCACTGCCGCTTCCTGGCGCGTCTTTTCCGGGCGCATGGGGGAAGCCCCTAAGCCAGCGGGATGCCCTGCGCCCTGCGCTTCTCCGACCGGACGCCTTTCGCGGCCCGCATTTTGCCCTTCCTGCCCTGCGCGTTCCGCGCCGTCCTGCGCCTTCGCGTCCCTGCGCTTTTTGCCGAGCAGCTTTCTTACTTCCCCGCGATACGCCTTTGCCCTGGCCAATGGGAAAAAGCCGTCTTCCAGCTTATCTTCCAGCGCCTCTAATTCTTTTTCGCCCATCCGCTCCATGTCCGCGCAGGCTTCCTCGATCGGCGGGACGCCCTTGCCCTTCCCATGGTCCGCGGCATATTCGTTAAAATTGCAATTGGACGTCCGCTCGCCTTTGCTCCCAAGCAGCTCTAAGTAATCCCCGTAGGCGTCCCGGTCGCCGCCGAACCGCAGGACGTAAGCGTCCCCTTCCCGGAGCAGCTTTTTGGGCCTCGGCGTATAAAAAAGGCCGCAATTCCCGCACGTATAGCTCCTTGCCAGATATACCCTGCCCTCTTCCGTCTCGATCGGGAACTCCTGCCCCTGCGGGTACACGCACATATGCATTTTCCCTTTGCAGCCCGGGCAGAGGTAGCCTGTGAGATAGAAATTGTTGCCCATGCGGTTGGACTCCCGTTCCGCCTCCTCCACCTCTTCTTTGAGGAACGTCGCCCGCTCCATGATCCAACGCATCTTATGCCAGAGCCCTAAGCCGCTCCGCTCCTCTTCTTCCGCCCCTTCTTCCTTGATCTCCTCCGCCTTCCGCTTCCCTTCCACGATCGCCGCCGCGACCACTTCCTCATACGTAATCTGGAGATTGTCCTTATAAAACCGGAAGTTGTCGTCCCGAAATCCCGGGGTGATCCTCATGTCCTTTAAGATCGCGGTGAACAGCTCGCTAAGCTGATTATAATCCTTGTCCACTTTCAGGCCGCGGATGACGCCCCATTTCCCAAACGCGTACAACGTCATGTTCAGCACGTTCGTCAGGGTCTCGTTGTCCGCCACCGGCTCCATGCTCTCTTCATCATCCGGAAGCTCTATGATGTTCGTTCCTACCTTCCGGTTCTCAAAATTGAAGACCAGCGACCGGACGCTCCCCGGCAGGATCAGGAAATGATCCAGCGCCACAAAATTTCCCGTCCAGGCGACGTTTACGCCCATCGTCTTGATCAGGCGGCTGAACACATTGTGCAAGTCGCCGTTTGACTTCAGCAAGATCATCGGCCATCCCTCCTGTAGCTTTTCCGTTCTTTTGCGCTCAATTGTATTTTATGACATTCTTTCTGTTTTTGCAACGGTTTTGGGACTGCGGTTTTCCCATAAGCTTCCCATCAGAAAGAACATATTTCCCCAATAAGAATTGACGAACCCCGCCTCTCCATGGTATCCTATGCTCCGTAACCATTATTTTTTGCCAAAGGAAAAGGAGGATTTATGAAAGGGAAAAAATTACTTGCGGTCTTACTTGCGATCGTTTTCGCGCTGCCGCCCAATCTGGGCAGCCCAAGCGGAGCGGGCCTCTCCACGTCTTATGCGGCCGGGGCCGAAACGTCCGGACACGGATATTACTACGGGCAGCTTTCCGATCGTGAAAAAAGCTATTACGAAGCAATGTGCAAAATGTACGAGCAGGGCATCTTCAAGACGGGCAGCCAGTCCTTTGACCTTGCGGACAACGGCTACGTCACGCAGGACGAGCTGAAAGCGTACTTAAGCGGCGACACCGACCTGTTTTTCTCCGTCGGGGCGGCGAGGGACGCATTCTGCGCGGAGCATCCGGAAATCTTTTATGTGGATTTCAACAAATTTGCCATGCGCGTCACCTGCGACAGCCAGGGCAAATACCATGCCAACTTAGGCTCCAGCCGGGAAGGCAGCTACTACGTCCAGGGATTTTCCAACGCGCAGGAAGTGGACGCGGCGATCGCCGAATTTGACAAGCGCGTGGACGAGATCGTAGCGGGCGCGAACGCGCTCACGGCGGAAGGCGCGCTGAGCTTAAACGCCACGCGCATCAAATATGTGCATAACGAATTGATCGACCACGCCTCTTACCGCTTAGAGGACGTCTGCAAACCGGAAAACACAGGGCATGTGCGGACTTCTTACGGCGTATTGGTCAAGGGCGAGGGCGTATGCGAGGCGTATGCGGAGGCGTTCAAGACCGTCATGGATAAGCTGGGGATCCCCTGCATCCTGGTAAGCGGGATCTACCGCCATTCCGAATCCGTCTCCGAGCTGCATATGTGGAATTACGTGCAGTTGGAAAACGGCGGCTGGTACGCCGTGGACGCGACGATGGACGACCCGTACCGCGAGGATCTTTCGACCAACGGCGGCGTGGACGGCTTTGAGAACACCGACTACCTGCTGGCCGGGGACGACGTCATGGGCAGGAACCACGCGACGAGCGGGATCCTCTCCTCCTCCAACCGCGAGTTCATCTACCCGCAGCTCGCCATCGAAAGCATCCCCTTAGACCGCGTCTCCACCGGGAAGGATCTGGTGGTGGACTTAAAGGAGACGGTATTCGAGGGCGTCTCCGCCGGGGAATACCATATCAGCTACAAGGGCATGGGATACGCGAAAGCGGCGGCGACCGGAAAATACATGATCGCGAAAATGTACATCTATTACGAGCTGACCGACGAGCTGATCTTCAACGACTGGGCATACATCACGCCGGAGCTTTATCCCGCGATGGAAGATACGGACACGGAGCTGATCCTGCGGCTGCCGCAGTGCCAGTACGCGGAATTTGCGGTCACGGACCGCGCGCCCGGGGATTATTTAAGCGACCCGGGCAGGCTGTATTATCAGGGCGACCCGCTGTTGATCGAGGAAGACACCGGGATGCTCCAGAACCCCTACGCGAACTATGTCGCGCCGCCTTACATCAAGACGATCACGCCCGGCATCAGCTCCAGGATGTTCATCGGCTCCACCTATCATGTCAAAGCCGTTTACGACGACAAGCTGAAGCTGGCGGAAGGCGCGACCGAGGCCGGATACCGGATCGAAGTGCCGACTGAGGGCGCAACCGGGGTGCAGTACTGCAAGCTGAACAATTTTTCCTGGGACGGGGAAAGCACGATCGAGTTTGACTTCACTCCCAGCGAGATGTGGGCGGACGACTGCATCGCCTACCAGATCCACATCACGGGGTTAGTCGGCGAGCGGAGCGAGAAAGCCCCGAACTTCATCGGCTATTTCGCCTCCCACCGCTGCGCGGTATGCGCGTACAAGTCCCAGGGCTATGACTGGAACGTGTTTGGGAAGCCCGCCTTAATGGAAAATACGGATCTTTCCACCACAGACTGGAAGACCAGCGACGGAAGCCCCATCGCGGACTCCTTAAAGCACAGGATGGTTCTTGTGGCCACCTCGCCGACCCACGCGCAGACAGACGCCATGAACCAGATGGTGGAACAGACCTTCCCGGAGGAAGAAGTGCTGAAAAGCGAAACGTACAACATCAACCTCACCGTATGCAAAAAACAGGTGATCCAGCCGGGGCAGGGCGTCCGCGTGTCCGTAGGCTTCCCGCCGGGATACGGCCCGGAAGACGAGGGCGTGACCTTCAAGGCTTACCATTTCATCAAAAATGAGGCCGGAGACCTCGTAGGCGTGGAGGAGATCCCCTGCGTAGTCACCAAATACGGGCTTCTCGTCACCTGCCGCTCCTTCAGCCCGTTCACGATCGCGGCTGTAAAGGACGACGGCAAGCAGGAAGTTTCCGAAAAGACCGTCATCCTCTCCGATACGATGGGAGGCACGATAACCGGGGCGGAAAGCAATCTGTTCACGCTCGCGAAAGGCCAGAGCAAACAGATCACCATCCAGGCTCAGGACGGCTACGAACTGGAAGAAGTCGTTGTGGCCGGAGCGGTTCAGAAAGTCACGGATAAACATTCCATGACGATCTCGTTACATTACGACGACTTAAGCGATGAGGCGAATATCGTAGACGCCAAGTTCGTCGCGGCCACGGTTCGCGCGCAGGAAGCGGCGCGCGGCGAAGAAGCCGTCCAGCCAGCCGCTTCCCCGGCTAAGATCAAGCTCCCCGCGGGTCCGATCTACGTTAAGGAAAACGAGCCTCTCCAGATCACGGCGGACGTGTCTTCCGACGGGCTTTTGACCTACCAGTGGTACAAGGACGGCGCGGTCCTTCCGGGGCAGACCTCCAGGGATCTCTCTATCGGTGCCGTTTCCAGCCAGGACGCCGGGGAATACAAGCTCGTCGTCACGACGACCGTGGACACGACAAACGCACAGTCCACCAGCGAGGCCTGCACCGTGATCATTGGTGAGAAACCAGAGACGCCGCTGGCGAAAGTATCCGGCTTAAAAGCCACCTCCAGTTCCGTCGGACGCGTAAAGCTGAGCTGGAAAAAGGCGGCTGGAGCGGACGGATACCAGGTGCTGCGCTACGACGCGTCCAAGAAAAAATTCGTGACGGTCGCTTCCGTCATCTCCCGCTCCTATGTGGACAAGAAGCTGACGGCAGGGACGGCATGCCGCTATAAGGTGCGCGCGTACCGGGAGGAAGACGGGAACGTCAAGACGGGGGCGGCTTCCAAAGAAGCTAAGGTCATCGTGAAGCCGAAGACGCCCTCGAAGCTCACGGCAAAACGCCTTTCCGACTCCTCGGCGAAGATTACGTTCTCCGCGCCAAAAGGAAACGCCAACGTGGAATATCAGATCTTAAAATACGACAAGAGCAAGAAGAAATTCGCGCTCGCTTACCGCGTGAAGAAAAACAAGCTGTCCCAGTACAACGCCAAGACGAAAAAATGGAAGTCCATCGGTAAGGCGAAAACTTCCAAGAAAGGAACGGTGTCCTTCACGCTGACCGGACTGAAAGGCAAAAAGCTAAAATACCGGATCCAGGCTGTCGTCAGCAAATCCGGGTACAAATCGGCAAACAGCGCGGCAAGCAAAACGGTCACACTCAAGTGACCGGGTCGCGGCGGACAGGAGCGTTTTCTGAATGAAACATAATGTCGATACGATCATTTTTGACTTGGACGGGACTTTGCTGGACACCTTAGACGATTTGACGAACAGCGTCAACCACGCCATGGGGCGTTTCGGATTCCCCGCCCATTCAAGGGATGCGGTGCGCCAGATGGTCGGGAACGGCGTCGCGGCGCTCATGGAAAAAGCAGTCCCGGAAGGCCGCTCGCATCCACAGTTTGACGAGTGCTTCGCGGATTTCCGGGAATATTACAGCCTGCACAAGGCCGACTGCACAAAGCCGTTCCCCGGCATACCGGAATTTTTACGGGACGCCTCAAAGGCGGGACGCAAGCTGGCGGTCGTCTCCAACAAATTCGACCTTGCGGTCAAAGGGCTGTGCCAGGATTTCTTCTCGCCCTATATCTTAGCGGCGGTCGGAGAATCCGCGGGCGTCGCCCGCAAGCCTGCCCCGGACACCGTATTCGCCGCGATGGACGCGCTCGGCTCCTCGCCGGGCCAATGCATCTACGTGGGCGATTCCGAGGTGGACATCGCGACCGCCCGCAACGCGAAGATCCCCTGCATCTGCGTAAGCTGGGGATTCCGCAGCCGCGATTTCCTGATTTCCCAGGGGGCGGAGCAGATCGTCGATCACACGGACGAGCTGCGCACGCTCCTGCTGCAGGGAAAGGGGTGAGCGGCAAGCAAGACGCCTTGTCTGCGCAAAACGGCGTAAGCCGCAAGCCGCCCGACACGCAAGGGACAGCATATGCGGCATCCCCGTCAGAACCGAGGACGCCCTGCGGAAGAGCTTATCTTCCGCAGGGCGTCCCTTTTTTCTTTCATGCGAATCCCGCGCCAAGGCCTGCGCGCGAGCCTCGCATTATTTTACGGTGATCACGACCGTAGCTTTCTTGCCGTTGTATGTCTTGGCGGTGATCTTCGCCTTTCCTTTCTTTTTCGCCGTCACCTTCCCGCTCGCGGACACAGCCGCCACTTTCTTCTTGCTGGAAGTAAAGGTGACTTTCCCGGCCGTGCCTTTGGGCAGCTTGACCTTCAGCTTGAAGGACTTCCCTTTCTTCAACGTCTTCTTCTTTACGTTCAGCTTGACCTGATTGGGCGCTTTCTTCACCGTCACCGTGCAGGAGACGCTCTTGCCGCCCGCCGTCGCCGTGATCTTCGCCGTCCCTTTCTTTTTCGCCGTCACTTTCCCGTTCTTGACGGAGGCAACGCCCGGCTTATCCGACTTCCAGGTCGTCTTCTTTGCCGCCGCGCTCACGTTCTTCGGCTTCACGGACGCCTTCAACTGGAAGGTTTCCTTTACGCCAAGCGTCAGCTTCTTCGCGTTCAGGGACACGCTCTTTACGCCCGTCCCATCTTCCGCGAACTGCGCCGTCACCGTCAGATCCGCCTGGATTTTCTTATCAACGCGCGTCGCCGTCGTCACGCCGTCGCTCCACTTGACGAATCGGTATCCCGGATCCGCGACCGCCGTCACAGGCTTCCCGTCCTGCCCGTACGGAACGGCCTGCGTCGCGTCCGAAGCAATCTTGCCGCCCTTTCCGGCTTTATATGTCAGGATGAACCCTGTCCCTTTCACCGTCACTGTATAGGATTTCACGGCCAGCGCGCCGTCCATCTCAAACGTCGCCGTCAGCCTCACCTCGGTATCCGTTTTCGGGAGCGACACGGTCCCGTCGTCCGAGATCACGGACGCGTTGCCGGATTTCCAGGAGACTTTCGCGCCGTTTATTTCCGCCGGGAGGGAAAGCTTCCCGCCCGCGCTGACGGTTCCATTCCCAAGCGCCGCGCTAAGATCCGCCTCTTCCACTACTTTGTCAAGCTTGGCCTGCGCCTGCGCCACCGGGCCTTCCATCGTCGGCTTGATCGGGTTCATCAGGCCCGTCTTCTCATCGAACGTGATCTCTTCGATACAGGTCGTCCTGTGGACGCCAAGCCCTTCCGTATAGATCCCAAGCGGCGTATAGAAGCGGTGGTACGCCATATAATACTTGCCCGTGTCCGGGTTATACACGACGGACTGGTGCGCCGTCCCCAGCATATCGCCGGACTCATCCTTTTGGAGCAGCGTGTAATGGTAGGTGACGTTCCCGTCCAGCTTCTCCGCCGTTCCATAATTCACATGGTAATTCGGGCTGTTGGCGTCGTCGCACGACCAGGTGAAATGATACAGTCCGTTCCGCTTGAACACAACCACGGACTCGCGGAAATCCGTCATGCCGTTGATGCGTTTTAACGTCTCCGGCTTAGCCGTCACCATGTCGTCGTTCAGCTCAACCATGGCCGTCCCGTTCGCGCCGTTCCCAAAGAACAGGTAAACCGTGCCGTCGTCGTCCGTGAAGATGGACGGGTCGATGACCTGCCCGCTCCAGGAAACCCCGGCGTCGCTGATCAGCTTCGGATAAACGATCGGCATCTCCTCCGCCACGAACGGGCCTGCCGGGTCGTCCGCGACCGCCACGCCGATCGCCTTGTTCGTCCCGCATTTCCCGGTATAGGAGCTGTTGATGTTCCCGCAGTAATAGAAATAATATTTCCCGTTTTTCTCCTCGATCGTCGGCGCCCACGCGTTGCCGTCCGACCATGCGGAAGAAGCGATCTGCACGCCCTTCTCGTTCAGGCCCGGATCCTTGTTCGCAACGTCCAGGATCACGCCTTCGTCTTCCCAATCCAGCATATTCTTGGAAGACCACGCGTGGAATACCGTGCCGCTCCAGCCGGAATACCCGTCCGTCGTCGGATACAGCCAATACTTGCCGTCGAAATAATCAATGTCCGGATCCGCATACTGCCCCGGAAGCACCGGGTTGTTCGCGAATTTCGGCGTCTTTAGCGTATATTTTTCCGTCTTGCCCAGATAAGAGATTTCCAGCTCCAGATCTGCCGTCAGATCCAGGCTGCCGCCCGCAAACGGCTCGCCGTCCACCGTGACCTCCGCGTTCTTCGACAAAAGCCCGAGATCCACCGGGACGGAAGAAAGGTCTGTCCCACGCCTGATGTAAGACGTGATAACGCCGCTCGCCCTGTCGATCTTGGACGTCACAGCCGTATGGCTGTCCGTCCCCATCGTCTGGGACGGGTTCTCCGGGATCGTCCCGACGACCACTTTTTTCAACAGCGGGATCGTGTCCAGCTTATCCTTTAAGTCCTCCAGGATCTCGTCCTCGTCCAGCGCCCGGTTGTACACTTTGAAATTGTCAAAACATCCCTTGAAATAAGCGTCGCCGTCATAGAATGATTTCCCAAGGTAGGAAAGCAGGTCCGTCCCAAGGGCCGCGACCGCGATCCCCGTGTTCTCCGCGACCAGGCTCCCGTCCAGGTACATCTTCACGTTCCCCCGGTTAAATACGAGGATGACGTTCTGCCATTCCCCGACAGCCACGCCCGTCGCCGCCACTTCCTGCTCCGACTCCCAGCCGGACGTCGTGATCGCGTTGCGGACCGCCGTCCCGCGCACCCGGAAGAAATCGTACGTGGAGCTGTCCTTGCCAAACGCGAACGTAAAGAAATTGCCGTCGGACAGTTCCGATTTCACATCCATGGAGATCGTCATCGCGTTGCGCTTGTCAAAAAATCCCTGCGGGATCTCCGCATACGTATTGTCCGAACCGTCCAACACCAGGACGTTGCTCTTGCGCGTCTCGTCGTAAGCGACTTTCGCGTTCCCAAACAGCGTCCCGTTCTCCTTCGTATCGTTGCCGGACGCGGTGTCCGTTATCGTCTTCTGCCCTGCGTCCTGCTCAAAATCGTAAGAAAGCACAGGCTTTTTCGCGGGGGCTTCCCCGTTCCCGTTCGCGGATTCCTGTTCCTTATAAGCCTCCAGGACGCGCGCTTCCTCCGCCTTGGACAGCCGCACGACCGTCCCGTGGCGGAACCTGCCGTCCACGAACGTGGCCTTCTCCGGCGTGAACTTCCCGCTCGCTAAGTCGTCCGTCACAAACGCGTTGTACCCGCCGTTGTCGCCCATCGCGCACCAGCGCCCGTCCGGGAGCTGGTATACCGTATATCCCTCAGTCCTGGTAAAGCCCGCGGCCTCGCTGCCGCTCCTCGTGACGATCCTCTGCCAGGACCCCGCCGGGGCGCTTGCCTCTTCCCCGTTCCTGACGTCTAAGACGTCCTCCGTGTCCAGCGTGTCGCTGACGTCCACGATCGTGTTCCAGTCCGATGTGGAGAAACGGTAAAATTTCCCGCCGTCCTTTACGATCGTCGTGTCAATGATGTTTACCTCGCTCCCGGAATCCTGGTCTTCGCTCAGCCATACCTTGGATTCTGAAAACGTCCGGAAATCCCGCGTGCGGCACACATACACGCGAAGGGCGTTCTCCTGCGTGTTGTTCTTCGACTTGTCGCGGATCGACCAGTAAACGACGTAATCGCCCGTCGTGTCGTCGTAGATCGCCTCCGGCGCCCAGACGCAGCCCGCCTGATCGAACCCGGAATAAACCAGGCGCGGCTCGCTCCAGTTCACCAGATCCGTGGACTCCCAAACAACAATATTCTGGCTCGCGGACAACTGGTTCCAGCCGCTTCCGCCCGCGCCGCCGCCTTCCGCGTGGAGGTCCGTGCCTAAGATCCAATACCGATCCCCTTCCGCCGAACGGATCAGATGCGGGTCGCGCACGCCAAGGTCGCTCCCCTCCGCGTCATTTACCAGGATCGGGTTCGGGACTCCGTCCACCTTGTTCAGCTTGCTCCAGGTCAGGCCGTCCTCGCTGTAGCCTAAGAAGATCTTTTCATAGCCGCCCGACGCGTCAAAATTCGTCCAGAGATACCCTGCAGTGTAATCCGTGTCCAGATCCGCCTCCAGCGGCTGCACCTTCACGTCAAAGGTCTTCGTCATCTCTTCCCCGTCCTTAGAAAGGACAGCCGTCAGCTTCACCTCCGCCGCTTTGCCCCCGGCCTGCGGGCGCGTCACGACGCCGCCGTCATACAGGCTTCCCGCGCCTGCGGAATCCGTCACGACCGCCGGATCCGAGGACGTCCATTCGATGGAAGAGCCGTACCGCCCGGTCTTTACCATTGCCAGATTGCCGCGCACATCGTCCCCGTCGACAATCTCCAGCTCTTCGTAATCCTTTTCAAGGTCTGTCATGTCCGCCTTCTTCTCCGCTCCTTCTGACACTGCAGTCCCGCTCCCTGCCGCCGCAGTCCCGCTCCCTGCCGCCAGGGCCGTGACGGACGGCAGCCCCGTCACGGCAAGCGCGCCGGAGAGGATCCATGCGGCGCACCGTCTTTTCCAATTTGCTCCCATATCGCTTCTCCTTTCGTTTCTTCACGGCTTTCCAGGCCGATCTTACTATGTGTCCCCATTATAACATATCCCCGGGCAATGCAAAAGGAAAATCTGCGCCCGGATGCAAATTTGAAAATTGAAAATGCAATTCATCGAAAAAATTTGAAATTAGCAGAAACACACTCTATTTTTCTCTCTGTTCCAACTGTTCCTTCGCATTCGCAATAGCTAACATCAACTTTTTCTCCAAAACATCTTTCGGCGGCATCTTAGTCAAATATTGCGCCACATGAATACTGCCATTATCCAGTTCCATCAATTCTATTGTTTCCTGTGATTTTTCTGCGCATAATATCAAGGCAATTGGTTTTTCCTCACCTTCCGCTCTCTCATACTTTTCTAACCATCGAAGATATAATTCGACCTGCCCCTTATCTTGTGGTTCAAATTCTCCTAATTTTAATTCTATCAGCACCAACCGCCGCAATGTCCGATGAAAGAAAAGCAAATCCATAAAATAATCTTTCCCATCAAGAACAAAATGCTTTTGACGTGCTAAAAACGCGAAATCTGAACCCATTTCTAAAATAAATTTTTCCAATTGAGCAAGAATAGCATTCTCTAAATCTTTTTCACTATAAGTATCCTTCAATCCAAGGAAATTCAGCATATATGGATCCCGATAAAACATATCTAACGACATTTTCTTTTCTTCACTCAATTCCTTGATTTCATTTTTTATCGTCTCATCAGGTCTTTTCGATATCGCTGTGCGCTCATAAAGCATAGATTTTTTACGTTCCCGCAATGTACGGACCGACCAATTTTCATTTTTGCACATCACCGCATAAAATTCTCTCTTTAATTTATCTTTAATGGGTAAGATCTCAATAAAATGCGACCATGTCAATTGTTGCGACAGTGTCGCAACTTTTTCATAATCAGGAAATTCTTGGTAAAAATTTATCATACGAGAAATGGCAGACTTATTAAATCCCACCCCATAATCTGCCGATAATCTATTACTAATTTCAATGACCACCTTTTTCCCATATTCCGGCTTATTAACCCCCGTTATTTCCTCTGTTAGTTTTTTCCCAATCCCCCAATACAAAGAAATCATTGCACCATTAACAGCATTTCTAATATCATACTTTTTTTGCTTTATCAAATCATTTATGTCATTGTAAACATACTTAAAATTATCCGACAACACGATTTCGTCTTTCATTGATCCCGTCCTCCCAAAAGTTGCGACATGTCGCAACTTTTAATAAAATCAATATATTTATATTTTACGTTTTATATCTTGCGAACTGCACATATACAATTTTATAACAACTACGCGCAAATTTCATCAACTTTAGCAAAAACCTTCATCTAATAACAATTACAGCCCAGGACTTTGCACTTGCCGCAAAGCCCTGGGCTGAACTGTTGCCCATGCCGCTCTGTTCCGCTGGCTCACTCGCTTTCGGAATCCGAACTTTCCGAGTCCGAGCTTTCCGAATCTGAGCTTTCGGAATCCGAGCTGTCGTCGCTCCCGTAATATTCATCCGACGAGACTTCTTCCACCTTGGCGGATTCATACAGGAAATCCACGACCTTTTCCCGCAGGATCTGGCGCAGGATGGCTTCCTTTCCTGTCGCCTCCTCATACTCCCCGGTGCTGTCGTACCCGTTCTCTTCCGCCAATTCCGCCAGATCGGACTTGTAATCTTCCTCCGAGACCGCGATCCCTTCCTCATCGGCGATCGCCTGGACGACCAGAGTCTCGTTCAGCTCGTCCATCGCGGCTTCTTCCACTTCCTCATCCGTAAATTCCCATCCGGTCATCTCCGTAAAGAGCTTATAATTCTCCACCTCCGCTTCGTGGATCTGATCGTAAAGCTCCTGCGGGTAGCCGTCCACCGTCGCGTTCTCGATCGCAAGCTCCAGCGCGCTGTCGCGGGCCGTCGTCAGGGACTCGTCCGTATAATCTTCCAAAAGCTCCTCCCGGATGGACGCCTCGTATTCCTCTTTCGTGCTGCAGTCCGACACCTTCTTGACAAACGCCTCGTCGTATTCCGGGACGATCACCTCGCTGATGGAATTGACCGTGACGGTAAATTCCGCTTCCTTCCCGGAGAGGCTGCCCTCTTCCTCGGGATCGTCGTAATCATCCGGGAACGTGACCGTAAACGTCGTCGTCTCCCCGGCGTTCTTCCCCACCAGGCTGCTCTCGAAGCCGTCGATAAACTCTCCGGAGCCTAACACCAGATCGTATCCCGTGTCGCTCCCGCCGTCAAATTCTTCCCCGTCGACCGTCCCGACGTAGTCAATGTTCACATTGTCCCCTTCCTGCGCGGGCCTTCCCTCGATCTCCTTGTATTCCGTATTTTCCTCCAGGCGCGCCTGGATCTCATCCTCCACGTCCGTATCGGAGACTTCCGGGATCGGATACTGCACCGCCAGTCCCTTGTACTCCCCAAGCGTCACATAATCGCCCGCGTCATACTCCACGCCGCCCGACGCTTTGTCCGTATTTTCCGAGCTGCCGTTCCCTTCCTTGCCGCCGCAGCCTGCGAGCGCCATGATCCCCGCAGCCGCCAGCACAGCCGCCGCATAATATTTCTTCCTCATTTTCCCTACTGCCTTTCTCTATTTTTTAATCCGCCGCCCTGCACTCACTTTATACGCAGCCTGCACGGCCCGCGCATTCCGAAGACCGTGCCGCTGCCGTGCGTCCCCGCATACTCACTTCACGCGCAGCCTGCACGGCCCGCGCATCCCGAGGACCGTGCCGCTGCCGTGCGTCCCCGCATGCTCACTTTATGCGCAGCCTGCACGACCCGCGCATCCGCAGCGGGCATTCGTATACGTCGTCCAGCCCCTCTTTGTACAGATAGGAGATCGGGCATCTCCTGCAGTCTCCCGCCACAAATTCCTCGGGGACGTCAAACTCCAGTACCGCCTTACGCGACCCGTCCTGCTTTTCCTTGCGCCCGATGTTCTTCCAGCTTAGGACCTGCTCGCACCCGGTGCATTTGTCCATCCCCTTCGACACGGACCTGCCGCAGGTCGGGCAGGAATAGTAGATCCGGCTCATCGACCCTTCCGTCTCCACCACTTCCACCGGGAACTGCCGGATCAGCTTCACTTTGACTTCTTCTCGTTCCATTCTCTCTCCTCCCATTTTCCCCCCTTTTCCCCGCCCCTGCGGAGCGGCGCCTTCTTGCCAAAATCGGCTGCCTGCCAGCCGATCGGGTTTCCCTTCCGGATCAGCTGCCTGCCGCCGTCCGAATCGCCCTGACAGATCGGCTGCCTGCCCGCCGATCGGGCTTCCCTGCCGGATCGGCCGCCTGCCGCCGTCCAAATCGCCCTGACGGATCGGCTGCCTGCCAGCCAACCGGACCGCTTACGGGATCGGCCGCGCGATCATCGCGATATTGCTCTCCGGATAGTACCAGCGCAGCGGCTTCTCCAGGCGGTAGCCCCCGCCGTAGTACATGGACACATGGTAAATGTTCCGATACCTGCCGTTGCTGGTTGACTGGCTGTAAAATATCAGGTCGCCCGGACGAAGCTGGGACGCATCCAGCCCGCCGTACGAAATGATCTTCCCTTTCTGCTCCAAATACGCCGCCATGGAAGCCGCCGTAGGCGCCCAGGAAGGGCTGCCGCCCAAAAGCCCGGAATCGCATCCATAGGAGCGGAACACCAGCGAGCTGCAGTCATAATATCCCTGCGACATACGCAGCGCCTGGCTGTACGTGGAGCTGTTGATGATGCTGTACCCGGTCTGGCACGCGTTGACGGCGCGCTGGGGCGCGACGTTTGCCTGGAACTCCATCGACATGCCGTCCGCCGTCACCGCGATATCCGCATTCCCGTAATTGCTCGCCGTCACCAGGCCGGAGCGGTTCACGGACGCGACCGAAGGGTTCGTCGATTTATAAGAGATCTTGCTCTTCTTGGAAATCCCCGTAAAATCAATCTTTGTCGTCGTCTTCGGCGCAAGCGCCTTAAAGTCCGCGACCAGCCTCGGGTTCGTGACGATGATCTTGTGGCTGAGCCGCTTCCCGTCGACCGTGACCGTGACTTTCAATTCCCCGGCGGAATAGCCCGCGCGCACGACGCCGTCCTCTCCGATGGAAGCGACGGACGTATTCCTCGCCTTCCATTTTACCGCGCTGAAGGCGGTAAGCCCCGACAGCTTGATCTGCTGCTTTTTCCCGACCGCCAGGATCGTATAGGTGGACTTCAGCCTGGGGTTGGACACCCTAACGTCCGTCCGGAACGGCTTCGTCGTGCCGTCGGAATAGCTCACCGTCGCCGTGATCTTGGCCGCGCCCGGCCTCTTTCCTTTCACGATCCCGCTCTTCCCGACGCTCACAACCTTCGGATTGGACGACGCCCACGTCGTCTTGCGCACCGACGCGCCGGACTTCTCGATATTTTTCAGCTTCAGCGCCTTGCTCATGTTGACCGCGATGGAAGCCTGCTGCTGGACGACCCCGCTGTTGATGACGCGCACCTTGCAGGAATATTTGCAAGTCACCCACTTGCCTTCCACATACACGCTGACATAGGCGTTGACCGTAACTTTCCCGGCCTTGCGCGCCTTGATCTGGCAACTGTTCCCCGTGTAGGCGATGTCCGCCACGCCCGAAGAAGAGTCCGACAGCGAGAACGACACGGAATCGCCCGCATCCGTATTCTGGAGGTAAATAGTCGCGCTGCTCCCCTTCATCAGCACCTGGGACGTGCGGCTTAACTTATACGGGCTGTCGACGGCCGTCACCGTACAGGTGGCCTTCTTCGCCCCCGGAAGCGAGGCCGTGATCACGGCCTCGCCTTCCCGAAGCCCCGTCACCTTCCCGTCCTTCGTCACTTTTATGACGCCCGGCTTGGAAGATTTCAGCGAGGCCTTGCCCGCGGGCCTTGCCGTAAGGCCCAGGTCATATTCGTTCTTCGTGAAAATAAGGATGGACTTGCTCTCAAACTTCAGCGACGGCTTCTTGACCGTCACGCGGCATTTCTTCTGGACGCCGTTCGCGGTCGCCGTGATGGTCGCCGACCCAACCTTGCCCGGCACGAGCTTCCCGCCGGATACCGAAACGATCTTGCGGTTGGAAGACTTCCACGCCACGTCCGCCGCCGGGACGGCCTTCGCCGTCAACGTGGCCGGGTTCTTCAGATACACCGTCGCCTGCGACCGGAGCGAAAGGGTCGGGTTCTTCACCTTGACCTGGCAGGACGCCGAGACTCCGTTCGCGGTCGCCGTGATCTCGGCGCTGCCCGCTTTCTTCGGGACGACCTTGCCCTCCTGGGTCACGGCCGCCACGCCAGGCTCGGAGCTTTCCCAGCGGACGTCCGCCGCCGGGCGCGCCGTCGCCTTCAACTGCCCGGTCTGGGACGTGTAGAGCGTCAGCGACCTCTTGTCCAGCGAGATCGTATTCTCCACCAAAATCTCGCAGGACGCCTGTCCCGTCAGCGTCTCTTCCCCGGACTGCACGGAAACAGTCGCCGTGACGGTCGCCCGCCCCCCGCTGCGCGCGGTCACAAGGCCCGTCCCGGAAACGGAAGCGATCTCCTCATGATCCGACTTCCAGGACACTTCCGCGTCCTGCGAAAGATCCGCCTCTAACTGCAGCGTCTCTCCCGCCTTCATGGAATAAGAATCGTAATTCAGGGAAAACTCCAGGCTTTCCACATCCTCCCTCGGCTCCGCCTCGCTGGCCGCGCCATCCGGTGCCGAAGCGGCCATTGGCGTAAGAGGCGCATAAAATAATGCAGCGCAGCCAAAGGCTATCGCAAGTATCTTCCGAATTCTCATTGGTATCTTCCTCCTGTTATGCATCCCGCAGCAATATATTTTCCGGATCCGCGTCTTTTTTCGCGCCCTCCGCGGTTTGTGCAATCTGCACAAAGATCCGCCCCCGCAAACTCAGCGCGCGCACGCGTATCCCGAAGCAACCTTCCTGTCGCGCAAAAAAACTCCATTTATAATCATAATCCTTTTTATAGGAAGATTCAAGTTTTTGCAAAAATTTTTTTTGGCGCTTTTTAGGGCTTGCATTTTCCGATAGTTCATACTATAATAATGTGGCACATATAGTACCGGGCTTTGAAATCAAATACTATATTTAGTTGTTTTGGAGGAGTTATTATGAAGATCATCAAAAGAAGCGGGAAAGAAGCGGGCTTTGACGCGAGCAAGATCACGGACGCCGTCAACAAGGCCAACCAGGAAGTGCCGGAAAGCGACAGGCTTTCCCCGGAGCAGGTCTTAGCGATCGCGGATCAGATCACCAGGTTCTGCGCGTCCAAGGATCGGATCTATAACGTGGAAGAGATACAAGATATGGTGGAGAACCATATCATGGGATACAAGGCGTACGAAGTGGCGCGCAAGTACATCACGTACCGCTACCGGCGCGCGCTGGTCCGCAAGTCCAATTCGACGGACGAGCAGATCCTGACCCTGATCGAGTGCAACAACGAGGAGATCAAGCAGGAAAATTCCAACAAGAACCCGATCGTCAACAGCGTGCAGCGCGACTACATGGCCGGGGAAGTCAGCAAGGACATCACGAAGCGCTTCCTGCTGCCGGAAAAGGTCGTCCGCGCGCATGAGGAGGGCATAATCCACTTCCATGACGCGGATTATTTCGCGCAGCATATGCACAACTGCTGTCTGGTGAACTTAGAGGATATGCTGCAGAACGGGACCGTCATCAGCGAGACGATGATCGAGCGGCCCAAGAGCTTCTCCACCGCCTGCAACGTGGCGACCCAGGCGATCGCCCAGATCGCCAGCTCCCAGTACGGCGGGCAGAGCATCACACTGTCGCACCTGGCTCCCTTTGTCGACGTCAGCCGTAAAAAGCTGCAGAAAGCCGTGCGGGAGGAATTTGAAGCCGCCGGGCTTGAGCTTTCAGAGGAAAAGATCCGCCAGGTCGCGGAAATGCGTGTGGAGGAGGAGATCCGCCGCGGCGTGCAGATGATCCAGTACCAGGTGATCACGCTCATGACGACCAATGGGCAGGCGCCTTTCGTCACCGTGTTCATGTATCTGGACGAAGTGGAGGAAGGACGGCTCCGCGACGACCTCGCCATGGTCATCAAGGAAATGCTCCGTCAGCGCATGCAGGGCGTAAAGAACGAAAAAGGCGTCTACATCACGCCCGCCTTCCCGAAGCTGATCTACGTCTTAGAAGAAGACAACATCCACGAAGGCAGCCGCTACTACGACCTGACGCGCCTCGCGGCGCAATGCACGGCCAAGCGCATGGTGCCGGACTATATTTCCGAAAAGATCATGAAAGAGAACAAGGAAGGCAACTGCTACCCCTGTATGGGATGCCGTTCCTTTCTGACCGTATACCACGACGAGCAGGGCAAGCCCAAATTTTACGGGCGGTTCAACCAGGGCGTCGTGACGCTCAACTTAGTGGACGTCGCCTGCTCCTCCGGGAAGGATATGGGCAAATTCTGGGACATCCTGGACGAGCGGCTGGAATTGTGCAAAGAGGCGCTGATGCTGCGCCATAACCGCTTAAAGGGGACGCCCTCCGACGTAGCCCCCATCCTCTGGCAGTACGGCGCGCTCGCCCGCCTGAAAAAAGGCGAGCCGATCGACAAGCTGCTCTACGGCGGATATTCCACGATTTCCTTAGGCTATGCCGGGCTTTGCGAATGCACGCGCTACATGACCGGGAAATCCCATACCGACCCGGAGGCAATGCCGTTCGCCTTAGAAGTCATGGAACACCTGAACGCCGCTTGCCGGAAATGGCAGCAGGAGACGGACATCGCGTTCAGCCTCTACGGGACGCCTTTGGAGTCCACGACTTATAAATTCGCCAAATGCCTGCAGCGCCGCTTCGGGCAGATCCCGGGCGTGACAGACAAGAATTACATCACGAACAGCTACCACATCCATGTGACGGAGGAGATCGACGCGTTCAGCAAGCTGACGTTCGAGGCCCAGTTCCAGAAGCTTTCCCCGGGCGGGGCGGTAAGCTATGTGGAAGTGCCTGATATGCAGGGCAACATCGAAGCCGTCCTGGCCGTGATGAAGCACATTTACGACAATATCATGTACGCGGAGCTGAATACCAAGAGCGACTACTGCCAGGTGTGCGGCTACGAGGGCGAGATCAAGATCATCGCGGACGACCACGGGAAGCTGGTGTGGGAATGCCCCAACTGCAAGAACCGCGACGAGAGCAAGATGAACGTCGCCCGCCGGACCTGCGGCTATATCGGCACGCAGTTCTGGAACCAGGGCCGGACGCAGGAGATCCAGGACCGCGTGCTGCACCTGTAAAAGGGGAATCCATATGAATTACGCGGCGATCAAAAAAACAGACATTGCCAACGGGACAGGCGTGCGCGTCTCCCTGTTCGTCTCCGGCTGCACGCATCATTGCAAAGGCTGCTTCAACCGGGAGACCTGGGATTTCTCTTACGGGGAGGCGTTCACTTCCAAAACGGAAGACGCATTGATGGCCGCGCTCGCCCCGGCCCATATCGCGGGGCTGACGCTTTTGGGCGGCGAGCCGTTCGAGCCTGGGAACCAGGAGGCTCTCCTGCCTTTTTTGGAGCGGGTAAGGCAGCGTTACCCCCAAAAAAACATCTGGTGCTACACCGGATACCTGTTTGACCGCGAGCTTCTGTCCCCCAGCCGGGCCAGATGCGGACATACGGACAAGATGCTTTCCCTGATCGACGTGCTGGTCGACGGGGAATTTCAGGAAACGCAAAAAGATATCTCCCTTCGGTTCCGCGGCTCGAAGAACCAACGGATCATCGACGTACAAAAGAGCCTTGCCAGCGGCAGCGTCGTCTGCCTGGAATTTGGCAAAGGGCGGGGATAAGACAGACTTACGATAACCGTTCCGCTTTCGGCCTCACCGTTATGGGATCCGGAAGCGGAACGGCTGCGAAAACGATGGAGGGAGTTGACAGGATATGCGGCGAAACAGACGCAGGAACAAATGGAAGGCCGTCGCCGTCGGCGCGGCCGGGATCCTTCTTTTGCTGGCGGCGGCTTACTTCGGGACGGCTTATTATTTCAGCGACCGATTTTTCCCGCGCGCCAGCATCAACGGCTGGCAGGTGGGCGGCATGAGCCTGGCCGAGGCGGAGGAAAAAGTGGGGAACGGCGTGGAGGATTACCTTCTGACCGTATTCGACCGCGACGGCGGGAAGCATCACGTATACGGCGGCGACATCGGCTGCCAGTACGTGCCGGACGGTTCCGTGGGGAAGCTCTTAAAGAGCCAGAACCCGCTGGAATGGCCCGCGGCCCTTTTCCGGCCGGAGCGGTACGAGGCGCCCCTTCCCATGTCTTACCAGGAGGATAAGATCTCGGACGCCGTGGCCGCCATGGACTGTTTCCAGGAGGGCAATATCATCGAGCCGGAGGACGCGCGGATCAAGCTGGGCGAGGACGGGTATTACATCGAACCGGAGAAGCAGGGCAACCGCATGGTCTTTGCGCGCGTCTTAAAAAAAGTGCGGCAGGCTGTTTCCGAAGGGAAGGAAAGCGTCTCCTTAACAGACGACGATTACCTCCAGCCGGAAGTCGTCAGCGACAGCCCCAGGATCACGGAAGCCATGGCGCGGATCGACGCCTGCCAGAACGCTTCCATCACTTATGAGATCAAGGGCTACGACGAGGTCTTAGATACCGACCGGATCCTCCGTTTCCTCCAATTGGGGGACGATTATTCCCTCACGTTCAAGGACGACGAGATTGAGAAATATGTCCAGGAGCTTGCCAGCAAATACAACACCTACGCGGACGTCCGCTCCTTCAAGACGTCCGCCGGGGACACGATCGAGATCGGGGGCGGGGATTACGGCTGGATCATCGACAAGCCGGGGGAAGCGGCCCAGATCAAAAAGGACTTAGAGAGCGGAAAACCCGTCAGCCGCGAGCCGGTCTACGCCCAGCGTCCCTTTGCGGAGGGGAAGGACGACATCGGCGACACCTACATCGAGATCGACTATACGAACCAACATCTGTGGTATTACGAAAAAGGGGAACTCGTCACGGAAACGGACGTCGTGACCGGGAACATCAGCCGGGGCAACGGCTCGCCGGACGGCGTATTCAAGATCGTATACAAGCAAAGCCCCGCCGTCTTGAAGGGGGAAGATTACGAATCCGACGTCACGTATTTCATGCCGTTCGCATACAATGTCGGCATCCACGACGCCTCCTGGCGGAACGGGCAGTTTGGCGGCGAGATCTACAAGCATAGCGGCTCCCACGGCTGCGTCAACGCGCCGCTCGACGTGGCCGAGGCGTTATACGAAAAAGTCGCGGTAGGCACGCCAGTCGTCGCCTATTACCGGGAAAAAGTGGAATTGACGGCGGAAAACGCCAAGATATCCAACGCGTTCTCCTACGTAGACCCGGAGAAAAAAGAAGACGCGCAGTAAGAAACGGGGCTGCCGCAAGAAGGAACCCCAACGCGTTCTCCTACGTGAATCCAAAATAAAAAGAAAACGCGCAGTAAGGCACCTGCGCATGAAAACGGGGCTGCCGCAAGAAGGAATCCATGCTTCATCCTTCTTGCGGCAGCCCCGTCGGCTCTCTCCCTTAACCGGAACGCCAGATCCTGTTTTTGCGTCGTCTTTGCCGTGGATGGATCCGTCGGCTCTCTCCCTTAATTGGAACGCCAGATCTCCAGGATCTTGTACTCGATGACCCCGGCCTGCGTCTCGATGCTGACCGTGTCCCCGACTTTCGCCCCGATCAGCGCCTTGCCGACCGGGGACTCGTTGGAGATCTTCCCCTGCAGGCTGTTCGCTTCCGTCGACCCTACGATCTTATATTCCAATTCCTCGTCATATTCGCAATCTAAAATCTTCACACAGCAGCCAACGCTGATCTTATCCAAATCCACTTCGTCTTCCACGACGACCTCGGCATTCTTCAAGATCTTCTCGATCTCCTCGATCCTCGCCTCGATGTCCCTCTGCTCATCCTTCGCCGCGTCGTATTCCGCATTCTCCGAAAGGTCGCCCTGCTCCCTCGCCTCTTTGATCTTCTGCGCGACTTCCTTCCGCTTAACGACCTTCAAGTCGTGCAGTTCCGTCTCTAATTTCTTCAGTCCTTCATAAGTCAATAAATTTTTTTTCTCCATGATCCTACGCCTTCCTTTTCCATCATCTGTTTGATTTTTTAATTCTTGCCGTAAAACAATGGCCTAATTCCTCCCGTTTAAGGCGGAAAAGATTTCGTGGCCGGACGGCCACAAGATTTATTGCCTTTTCACAATCACAGTATTATACCCGATAGGTATGGAAATGTCAACATTCCGCCCCTCTTTCACTTCGCCTTTCACTTCGCCTTTCACTTCGCCCCAGGGACGCTTGTAGACCGGAAGGTAACGGATATGCTCCCGGATATACCTTCCGTTGATCCCGCCTTCCCGCTCCATGTCCAGCACGACGTTGACTTCCTCCGGGGACGCCGTCCCCTTCGCCCTTAGCTGAACGACCAATCCCGTGTCTTCATACATTTTTTCAATATACGGCTCAAAATATGCAGGCCGCCCCGTCTCGATCTCCAAAAAATTCAAGCCGTCGGAAAGCTGTTCTAAGACCAGCCCCACGTCGTCCTCCTCCAGCAGGGACTCCGGCGGCATGTCCGTATCGATCAGGAGCGGCCGGAACGTCCGGTAATCCATGCCGTATTTTTCCAGAACCTGCTCTAAGATCCCCCGCAGCCTCGCCAGGTACGGGTTCTCTTTTCGGGCGGCCTCTTCCCGCCCGTCTCCGCCTTCCTGGGCGTCCGCCCGGATGAGCCGCCACAGCCTGCGCGCAATCTCCCTTATCCCCCTTATCCTGCGATCCCCCCTGTCTTCCTGTTTTGCGCCGAAGCCTCCCAAAAAACCCCGCGCTGAACCGTTACCAATACATGACGGCCCCGCGCCGTGGGGCTTTACCCCCGTCCCGGCTGCCTCCCACGCTGAACCGTTACCAATATATGACAGCCTCTCCTCGGATATTCTATCCCGGTTAATTTCCCGCCAGACGCCCTTCCGCCGCCGCGCACAGCAACTCTTCCAACTGCCCGTACGTCTCCGTCTCGTTGATCTTCCTGCGCAGCTTCGCCGAATTTTTGCAGCCGCTGGTGTACCATGCCGCATGCTTCCGCATCTCCCGGATCGCCGTCGTCTCTCCTTTCAGCGCGATCAGGCCTTTGGCATGGCGCAGGATCATTTCCACGATCTCCTCCATCCCCGGCCTGGGCAGCTCCTCCCCCGTCTCCATATAATGGAGGATCTGCCGGAAGATCCACGGATTCCCCTGCGCGCCGCGCCCGATCATGAAGCCGTCGCACCCGGTCTGCCGTTTCATCCGCAAAACATCCTCTGCCGTCAGGATATCCCCGTTCCCGATCACGGGTATCGACACCGCCTCCTTGACGCGGCGTATGATATCCCAATCCGCCCTGCCGGAATAATACTGCTCCCGCGTCCGCCCATGCACGGCGATCGCGCTCGCCCCGGCTTCCTCCACGGCACGGGCGATCTCTTCCGCGTTTACGTGGGCATCGTCAAAGCCTTTGCGGATCTTGACCGTGACGGGCTTCCGGATGGCCTTCACCAGCTTCGAGACGATCTCGTAAGCCAGCTTCGGCTGCTTCATCAGCGCGGATCCCTCGCCGTTGTTCACGACCTTCGGGACGGGACAGCCCATGTTCACGTCCAGGATGTCGAACGGCCGCTCTTCCACCCGTTTCGCCATCTCGCTCATGATATCTGCGTCCGCCCCGAAAAACTGAAGGGACACCGGGCGTTCCTCCGGCTCGATGGTCAAAAGCTCCTCCGTCTTTTTGTTGTTGTAATAGATCCCTTTCGCGCTCACCATTTCCATGCAGACAAGCCCTGCGCCCTGTTCCTTGCATAACAAGCGAAATGGCAGGTCGCAAACCCCTGCCATCGGCGCCAAGATCAGATGATTCTCAAGCGTCACATTCCCGATTTTTAACGTATCCATCGCTTCTTACAATTCCTTCTTCCGGTTTTGCTTCTTATAGATCAGGCGAAGTCCCTGCAGCGTCAGAGTCGGGTCGTAGATATCGATCGCGTCCGTCTCGTTCGCGATGATCTTCCCGAGGCCCCCGGTCGCCACGACTTTCAGATCCTGGCAGCCAATTTCCTTCTTCGTCTGCTTTATGATATACTCCGTCTGCCCGATCTGCCCGTAGATCAGCCCGGCCTGCATACTGCTGATCGTCTCCCGCGCCAGGATGCTCCCCGGCTTGCGGATCTCGATCTCCGGCAGCTTCGCGGCTTCTTCCCAAAGCGCCTTCGCCGAGGTCTGGATGCCCGGCGCCGTGACGCCGGACACGAACGCACCCGTCTCGTCCACCAGGTCGTACGTCGTCCCCGTCCCAAAATCAATGACGAACACCGGGCCGCCATAAAGCTCATAGGCGGCCGCCGCGTCAACGATGCGGTCCGCCCCAAGCTGCCTCGGGTTCTCCGTCGCGATGCGGATCCCCGTCTTGATCCCCGGCTCCACGACGACCGGATGGATGTCAAAATATTTGATGAACGAACTGAGCAGGGAATGCATGACGTTTGGGACGACCGACGCGATGATCACGTCCCGGATCTCCCCATGCTCGATCCGGTTATGCGCCAGCAGGTCCCGGATGCAGATGCCGTACTCATCCGAAGTCCTCTGCAGCTTCGTCGTCATGCGGAAAGTCGTTTCCAGCTTCTCCCCACGGAACACCCCGAATGTGATATTTGTGTTTCCAACGTCCACGACTAAGAGCATATTCAAACCTCCGCTTCTTCTCCCAGGAAAAAAACTTTAAAATATAGTTCCAGCGATTCCAGCAGGTCCCGGCGCGTCTGCTGGAGCTGCTTGATCTTCAGCACACTCCCGATCTCGTCGTACAGCAGGTCGCCGTCGTCCGCCGAAGCGCGGAACTGCAGATTCCCGCTCCCGTCAAACAACAGCGTCAGGACGCCGCCCACGTCTTCGGTATAAAGCACGCACATGGCTTTCAGTTCATCCTTGACGCTGTCCGGCAGCGCCTCAAATTCCTCGTTCAGATAATATTTTTTCACATATGCGCTGGATGCGCACAACACGATCTCGTCCTCGTACACGCCGTCCTCCCTACACATATCCGTAAATCCCCCGGACTGAAACCTCCCCGGAGGATACCTTTGTGACCGTCCCGTCCGCAAGCTCCGCCAAACGCTGCCTGCTACACATATCCGTAAATCCCCCGAACCGAAACTTCTCCGGAGGATACCTTTGTGACCGTCCCGTCCGCAAGCTCCGCCAAACGCTGCCTGCTACACATATCCGTAAATCCCCCGGACTGAAACTTCCCCGGAGGATACCTTTGTGACCGTCCCGTCCGCAAGCTCTACTAAGAGCTGCCCGCGCGCGTCGATCCCCTGCGCCGTCCCTTCAAACTCGCCCAACGGGTCCAGCACGCGCACGCGCCGCCCGCAGTTCACCAGCATGGAATTGTATTCCGCCGCCAGCGCGGACAGATCCTGCGTCTGCATATACGTCTCATAATATCGCTCAAATTCCCCTAAGACCGCCGCCAAAAGCCCCGCCCTGGAAAACCCTGGCATTTCTCCCGCCTCCAGCCGCAGGGAAGTCGCGGTCTTCGCGATCTCCTCCGGGAAATCCGTCTGGTACACGTTGATGCCCGTCCCGACCACGATGTGGTTGACGTAATCAACCTGCGCGCTCATCTCCGTCAAGATCCCGACCACTTTTTTCCCATTGGCTACGATGTCGTTCGGCCATTTTATCCCGGCTTTCAGCCCGGTCGTCCGCTCAATCCCGCGCGCGGCCGCCAGGGCCTTTACCAGCGTCAGCATTGAGGCGTTCGCCGGGTCGATGTCCGGCTTTAAGAGAATGGTGAAAAAAATGCCCGTCCCATGCGGGGAGACCCAGCCGCGCCCGCGCCGCCCGCGCCCCGCCGTCTGCATATCCGCCACGACGACCGTCCCGTGCGCGCCCGCGCCGCCCTGCGCTTCCGCGATCCGCTTCGCCTCCGCGTTGGTCGAATCGATCTCGTCAAAATAGCAGATCGGGCGTCCCGCCCATTTCGTGCCGAGCCTGCTCTCGACCTCGCTCTTAGAAAGGACGTCCGGCACGGATACCAGGCGGTAGCCCCTGTTTTGAACCGCCTCGATCACGTATCCGGATTCTTTGAGCTGCTTGATGGCTTTCCAGACCGCCGTCCGGGACACGCCGAACCTTTCGCACAGCTCCTGCCCGGACAGATACGCGCCGTCCCCCGCCTGGCGCAGCGCCTGCAATATCTCTGTCTTCATCCGTTCCCCTCCTTGAAGCCAACCGTTCCGCCTTACGGCTTCACTGTTACGGAACCCGCCCATTCAGATTGCCTTCGGCGGGGCGGATTCCCTCTTGGTCAAATTTTCATAGTCTTGCGGATTTTGCAGCAACAGCCGTTCCGATCGGCGCGTTTACAAAGTCGCGTACATAACGGCCTTAATGCTGTGCATCCGGTTCTCCGCCTCGTCAAACACAACGGACTGGCTGCTCTCAAACACCTCGTCCGTGACTTCCATTTCCGTCAGCCCGAATTTCTCATAAATCTGCTTTCCGATCGTCGTCTTCAAATCGTGGAACGCCGGGAGGCAATGCATGAAGATCGCCGTCTCCTTCGCGTTTTCCATGACGCTCCGATTGACCTGGTAAGGCGAGAGGGCGCGGATCCGGCTTTCCCATACCTCTTCCGGCTCGCCCATGGACACCCAGACGTCCGTATAGATCACGTCCGCGTCCTTCGTCCCTTCCCGCACGTCGTCCGTCAGCAGGATGGAAGCGCCCGTCTCTTTCGCGACTTCCTCGCAGTAAGACACAAGCTCCGGGTCGGGAAAATACTTCTTGTCCGTGCAGGCCGCAAAATCCATTCCAAGCTTCGCGCACGTCACCATCAGGGAATTGCCCATATTGTAGCGGGCGTCCCCCATGTACGCCAGCTTGATCCCGGCAAGATGCCCGAATTTTTCCTTTATCGTCAGCATATCCGCGATCATCTGGGTCGGATGGAATTCATTCGTCAGTCCGTTCCAGACCGGGACGTCCGCGTAGCGCGCCAGTTCCTCCACGATCTCCTGCCCGAACCCCCGGTATTCGATGCCGTCAAACATCCGCCCAAGCACTCGCGCCGTGTCCGCGATGCTCTCTTTTTTTCCGATCTGCGAGCCAGAAGGATCCAGATACGTCACGTGCATCCCCATGTCATGGGCCGCCACCTCAAACGCGCAGCGCGTCCGCGTGCTTGTTTTCTCAAAGATCAGCGCGATGTTCCTGCCCTTTTTCTCATCATGCGGGACGCCTTCTTTTTTCTTCCGTTTCAGCTCCGCCGCCAGATCGATCAGGTATGTAATCTCCTCCGGCGTAAAATCCTTTAATTTCAGGAAATCCCTTCCTTTTAAATCCATCGTTCCACTCCTATCCTCCCGCGGATCCCTTCCCGCCTTTCAAAAGGACGGACAACGGGCTGCCATGTCAAGACGGCAGCCCTCTCCCAGCCTTTTTCCCTGCGGCAGCGGGACGCGAGATTTTCTCCAATTCGCCATCCCATCGCGAGAAAAGACCGATCCTTTTCTCCTGCGGCAGCGGGACGCGAGATTTTCTCCAATTCGCCATCCCATCGGGAGAAAAGACCGATCCTTTTCTCCTGCGGCAGCGGGACGCGAGATTTTCTAGCTTTCCTTCGCGACCTCCGCGATCGATCTTGTCAGCCCGGCCAGGCCCTGGATCTCCGACGGGATGATGATCTTCGTCGCCTGCCCATCGGCCGCTTTCGCAAACGCCTCCAGGCTCTTCAACTGCAGGACCGCGCTGTCCGGAGCTGCTTCCCGCAGAAACCTCAGCCCGTCCGCATTCGCCTGCTGGATTCTGAGGATGGCTTCCGCCTGTCCTTCCGCCTCGCGCATCGTCGCTTCCTTTTTGGCCTCCGCGCGGAGGATCGCCGCCTGCTTTTCCGCCTCCGCATCCAGGATCGCGGACTCCTTCTTGCCCTGCGCCACCAGGATGGTCGCCGTCTTCTCGCCTTCCGCCTGAGTGACTGCCGCGCGCCGCTCGCGCTCCGCCTTCGCCTGTTTTTCCATGGCGTCCTGAATCTGGTCCGGCGGGATGATGTTCTTCAGCTCCACGCGGTTGACCTTGATGCCCCACGGGTCTGTCGCGACGTCCAAAGACGCCCGCATCTTCGTATTGATCAGCTCCCTGGACGTCAGCGTCTCGTCCAGCTCCAGGTCGCCGATGATGTTGCGCAGCGTCGTCGCCGTCAGGTTCTCGATCGCCATGATCGGGTTCTCCACGCCGTAAGCAAAAAGCTTCGGATCTGTGATCTGGAAATACACGACCGTGTCGATCCGCATCGTCACGTTATCTTTCGTGATCACGGGCTGCGGCGCGAAATCCACGACCTGCTCCTTCAAAAGGACGCGCCTTGCCACGCGGTCGATGAACGGCATCTTAAAATGCAGCCCAACGCCCCACGTCCCCTGGTACGCGCCCAGCCGCTCTATGACGAGCGCGTGCGCCTGCGGCACGATCTTCACGCAGGACGCCAGCAAGACCAACGCCAGGATCAATAAGACCAGGAAAATGATGATCCCCGTCCCTACTGCCAATTCTCTTTCCATCTGAAATCCCTCCATTTCTGTCGGCCCGCCCCAAACCGGGCGCGCCTGTCATTCCTTGTAACCGCTCAGCCTTACGGATTCACTGTTACAAAATCCGCCCATTTAAATCTCCTTCGGCGGGGGCGGATTCCCTCCTGGCTGAAACTTCGTATCTTATGGACTTTGCAGCAAGCGCAAAATCCTGCGATGAATTGTTACCCTTCCTTCTCTTTCACGATCAGCTTTACGCCGCTGATCTGCACGATCTCCACCTTCGCGCCGCTTGGGATCACGGCGTCGCTTACCGACCGGGCCGTCCATTCCTGGCCGCCTACGGCAACCTGGCCCTGCGCCTTTACATTGTCGATTTCCTGCTGCACGACGGCAGTCTTCCCGATCAGTTCTTCCGCGTTCGTCCGGATCCTGTCCTTATTGAAGAACTTTACCGCCAACGGCCTCGTCACGACCAGCAGCGCGACCGACACGACGATAAACAAGACGATCTGCGCCAACAGCCCCGCGCCCAGCAGGCTCGCGAGAAACGCCGCCAGCGCCCCGCCCGCAAACCAGATCGTGGTCAGCCCGAGCGTGATCAGCTCGATCACCGCCATCAAGACGATCATGATCAGCCAGAACAGCCCTCCCATAAGCTCCCTCCTTCCATGTTCTTTGCCAAAAACGTCCCCTGCCTATACTGGTAACAGTTCAGCCTTCGGCCTCACAGTTACGGAATCCGGCTCATTTCAAGTTTGCCTTCGGCAAAGAGCCAGATTCCCACCCGGCAAAAATTACACGTTCTTACGGACTTTGCAGCAAGTGCAAAGTCCTAAGCTGAACTGTTACCTATACTGTACCCATCTTACTATATTTTCTTGCATATGACAAGGTTTTTGGTTTCAGGCGCGTTCTCATTATCTTTCTCCTCAATCCAAAATCCGCCCGTCAACGGAAATCGCCACCGCCTGCCATGGGATCTCTTTCCCGCTTCCATGCAGTGCCTTCCGCGCCGCGACTTCCAGCCTGCCGCAGCACGGTTCGTCCATCCTGGCGACTGTAAGGCTCGCGACCTCATTCTCCCGGATTATCGTTTCTAATTTTTCTTCCAGCCCGACCGGCCCATGCTTAGGGCATCCGATCATCGTTATCTTCCCGGCCATAAATCCCGCGTGGAAATCCGCGTAAGCGTACGCCGCGCAATCCGCCGCGACCAACAGATCCGCCCCGTCGAAATAAGACGCGCGGTCCGGGATCTCCTCCATCTTGATCGGCCAATTGTCCAGCATCGGCTCCATCTCATGCGCGGACGCGCCCCCGGCCTCCCCTTTCCCAAGTCCGTCTCCCGGGCGTTCCTCCCCGCATGGCGCAAGGCCCGCGCAGCTTTCCCCTTCGTTTTTCATGGTCTGCCCATCCATCGGCTTCCACTCCCTTTCTCGTCTTCCAAAAACCGTTCTCTTTCCCTCCTGAATGGTCACGAACACGCAACCTTCAGATCGCATACGAATTTCCCTTCCTGCTCTTTTGAGATATGCCCCTCTATTTCAAACGTATCTTTTCCAATCTCAATTTGGTTTCGCCAGAACGCTTCCAAAATCTTTAATTTTGCCTCTTCCTTCAACAAGCTCCGCCTGGCCTCCATCCCGATCAAGACTGGCATCTGCCGGATATTCGCTTTTTCTTTTTCCAGATATGCGCGCTTTTTTCTAATGCTTTCCTGTATCCGCCCTCTCTGCAGATCCCTTGTTATATAACCTATATGCTGCTCTTCCGTAAAATCTTCCAGATATGTGGCAATCGCCCTTTTATGCCTCACAGATTCCGCCAACTGCCCCACCAAATGGCAGATCACATCTTCTCCTCCTATCGCCTTTTTCACATCAAGAACCCAGGAACAAAAATGGTTTCTCCGCTCATCGACTACCAACGCCAAAATATCCGCCTTTTTTCCGCCCTGGTCTGCCGCGAACGGCGGCTTATACTCATTCCCATACATTCCATACTGGCCATCCCTAATATCAAAATGAATGTAAACGATATCGTCTGTGTCGCTTTCTTCCAAAACAATTGTCCTGCATGCGCCAATCTTATAAAGCCTTCCCGGCTCTGCAGCCTTATCCTCTCTGAGCGTCTCCCCTTTAAGCTTCATCCTGTATCCCCATCGCCACTTTTGCTTCTTCAAATAAATGCATCGTGCTGTCATTAAACAAACGGAAATCATAACCTATGCACGGCGTTTTCTGAAACTCTAATTCTTTTACGATGCTCTTCCCTCGATCCTCATTCAAGAACTGATATACGTGTATATCTTCCGAAATCAGAAAATCCTCTTTTTCCACGGCGATCCCATTTTTCCCCAGTAGGCTCTTTGCCGCTTCAAGCTCGATCCCTCCGCGCGACAAAAGCAGCAGATTATTGATCTTAGTAGCCATCGTGTCGCTGTGGGTGCTGACCAACAGCTTAATCCCGTTGTTATTTAAGCGATTAAGCAATTTTACCATTTCCACTTGCTTGAGCGGGTGCATGCTCGTCTCCACTTCATCATAAAAAATAAAATCAATCTCGTCCGCATCCGTCAAAGCCTTTGTCATTGGCACGACTTCATTTACCATGGACGAGGCGACAAAAATCGGTATTTCTTTCTGCTGCTCCCGGGGCGTATATACGGTCGCGTCCCCCTTTTCCCGTATCGTCCCGTCGATCAAATGGTTAAATATAAATTCCAGCAGCTCCCTATGATTTTTCGCCATACGCTCTGTATAGCTGTATTTCAGCAAAAAATACAGAAAATCTTCGACGGGTTTTGTGATCCCCTTTAACTTCTGATCCTGCACGGCGGCGCTTTTTCCCTGTTCGGGATTTCCAAAATAATGCTTATATAATTGCATTAATCCCATGCGCGACGCTGGCAGGAATAAGACATTTGAGGAACCGGGGGATTTTCCCCCCAAGATCTTGCCCAATACCCGTCCGATCTCTATGTTTTTTGCCACTTCGATCGGGATTCCCTTTGAAAATCGGGAACCCATTTCCTGCTCCTGCGCCTTCCCCGCTTGCTTTTTTACAACCATCACGCCATAATGGCCTTTATCCAAAAGCAGCTCCGTCAACGCTTCCGGCGTGAGCAAGCCTTTCCCCAACAGATACTCCACTGTCCGGTCCGTAAGGAAATAAATGTCGTATTGCCAATCCGCCTTTCCCCATTCCAACGAAACTTCTTCGATCGGTATGGAAGCATTAAACGTCTGCTCTATGATCTTATTTATATTTGAACATAAGTAACTGTTTGCCCACCCGTTCAAATCCTGTATTTCCTTTTCTCCGATACGGAACGCGTCTATGCCGTCAATCCTTGGGATCTCCAAATTCGGCGTCAAGGCCGACAATTGTTTCACGATCGCATAGATCAGCTCCATCAACTGTGTCTTCCCACTGTTATTATTTCCTACAAATATTGTAAAATTGCTGATATTTACCCTCGCCGTTTCGATCTTCCCAAAATTTTTAACGCAAACATATGCTTCCATTCCATTTCACCTCACTTCCATGCGCGGCTGCCGCAGCAAGCCATTCTGTGGCTTCTGATGCCATTCCGCTCGCGCTCGGGGCCGTACAATAGCTATCGTTATTATACCATATTCTCTGATTTTTACAACCAGCGCGTTTCAGATACTCACCGAACTCACCGAACGAGCATCGCTAATTTTTTCCCGCAAAAAATGCCCGCAAGGCAACAAGAAACGCTTAAAAAAATGTAAATTCCGCCAGATAGATAAGCCTTGCCCTCAAACAGGCTGAACGCTTCGAGCGAGAATGTCGAAAATGTCGTGAAGCCTCCGCATACGCCTGTTTTCCAAAACAGGACCGCGCCCGGCGACGCTTCATGGCCGTCACTCACGACGCCTGCGATAAATCCGATCAGCGCCGCGCCTATGACATTTGTGAGCAGCGTCAATATCGGAAACCTTGTTTTCACCGGCAAAAGGCTTATCGCATACCTTCCCATCGCTCCCACCGCGCCGCCAAGGGCGACAAATAAAAATCCCATGATGATTCCCTCCCGCGATACCAATTTCTTTTGAGTATACCAAAAACATCCCAAAAAAGAAACCCGGAGCTTTGGGATGATCCCTTTGCCCCGGGTGAACTCGCTGTTCCCTGATTAAAAAAATACATGATTCCCAATGACGATCCCGCCCATGCCGGACGACGCGCTGCGGAAGCTCGTCGCCCCGCCCACGTTATCCGTACCGCCGATCGCCGCCTGCGCCGCCTGTAAGCAACTCCCGCTGACGCCGCTCGCCAGCACGCTTGCCAATTTCCCGCTGGACGCCGGAGAAAACTGGCCGCTCTGATATATGACGCCGGAAATGCTCCCCGCATAGCCTGCGCGCAGGCGGTTCATGACAACCGCGCCGACCGCGACCTGGCCTTCGTAGCATTCGCTTCCCGCCTCGCACTGGATCAACGCTCCCAAAAGCGTCACGTCGTCGTAAGACGCGGCCACGGCTTCCCGCTGCACGGATCCTGCCGATCCTGCGCTTTGGCTTTTCTGGCTTGCCTCCGCTGCTTTCCTGGCCTCTTCCGCTTCGATCGCGGCGCGCTCTTCCTCAATGGAGACCGCTTCGCCAAGCTCTAACTCGACATCCACATATTCCGCGCTGATGTATCCCGTCTCGTCGCCAACCTTTACCGCGACCCAGCCTTTCTTACTCTTTGCGTCGGCGTCCACTTCCACTTTCCCGCCTTCTTCCAGCACGTCTAAGATCGTCGTGCCTTCCTCGCTGGAAGCGGATTCACGCACGCGGACGCCGCCTGTGGTCGCCGTCGCATACGTCGTGCCTTCTTTCTTCGCGAGTTTTTTCGCCTCTTTCCCGGTCACGCAAAATTCATTCTTCACATACCCTTCTACGCTCCCGGATTGGATCTTCGTCCACTCCTCGCCTTTTCAATGACCCTTTATACAGCTTCCCTGCCAGTTCCGCTTCGTCCGACGCTTCCGTCCGGATATTCAGATAATCGTCAACCTCCGGCATCAGCCTGGACTTCCATTCCGACGCGGCGTCCTTTTTTTCTGCCTTTTCTGAAGCCACTGCGGCCGCCTCGTTTGCCGCTTCCTTTTCTGAAGCTGCCGCGTCCGCCTCATTTGCCGCTGCCTTTTCTAAAGCTGCCACGTCCGCCTCATTCTTCGCTGCCTTTTCTGAAGCCGCCGCGTCCGCTTCGTTTACCGCTGCGGCTGCCTGTCCTTCGGCTGCTTTCTTCGCCTGCGCTTTCTCTTCCGCCTTCGCCTTCTTTGCCTGCGCTTTCTTTTCCGCCTTTTCTTTCCTTGCCTGCGCCTTCTTTTCCGCTTTCGCTTTTTTCGCCGCTTTCTTTTCCGCCGCTTTTTCCTTCTTCGCAGCTTTCTTCGCGTCGTTTCCGGCGTCCGCAAGCGTCTCTTCCGCGTTCTCTCCTTCTTCTGTCTCCGCTTTTTCCTCAGCCTCGGCTTCCGGCTTTTCTTCGTCTGTTTCTTCGCCTACATCCGCCGCCGCTGTTTTCTCAGCCTTCTCTTCCTTCACTTCGGCTTCCTGCTTCTCTTCACTTACATCCGCCGCCGCTGTTTCCTCACTCTTCTCTTCCTTCACTTCGGCTTCCTGCTTCTCTTCGCTTGCATCCGCCGCCGCTGTTTCCTCACTCTTCTCTTCCTTCGTGCTTCCTGCTTCTTCTCCTGTTGTGGCTTGTTCCGCCCGTGCCTGCCCGTTTTCCGATGCTGCGCCCGCCTGGACGATGTTCCAGCTTTCCTGATCGCCGGAAAGAAGCGCGGTCAAAATCTCCTTCTCATCCGCCCCTTCCAATGCTTTCTCCAATGCTGCACGGCTTTCTTCTTCTGTCGGCTCTACTGTTAATTCTACTGCCCGGCTATTCTGCGCTGTCCGCGCCACCGCGTCCGCGGGGCCCACAGCCGAAAATGTCATCACCAAAGTAAACGTCACGACAATTCCGCTTTCCATAACCTTCTTATCGAATTTCATATAAAAACCTCCTGAATCTTTCCACAACATTTTTAATTTTATGTTGTTATTTTATTCCAACTTGTTACAAGTTGTTACGAACTTGTTACATTATGGCAAAGTTTTCTTAACTTGTCAACCCCTTTTTTTCATTTCCATAAATTACCGATAACAGAAAGCGAACGCGCCTCTTCCCTCCGCGCGCCTTAAACGCAGACGCCGAAGGCCCTTTGCGCCGTGGAAATCCAGTCAAATACACACGCAGCAAGCTACAGGTCATGACTTAGCTTGTTCTTGGTTTGAGTGCCCCAAGGGAGCGTGGTATTTGGTCTACGCTCCGCTTCGGTCGGCGCTCGCGGGAATAAAAACAAGCGCAGACGCCAGTGCCGATCACGCTCTGACAGCTACGCTTTTATGATACAAAAAGGCCGCCGCACCCCTTCCAGACAATCCCCGGAAGGCATGGCGCCGCGGCAGCCTCTCTTTTTTCTATCCCGTCTTCTTATAACCTCTTCAACAGCTCCGCCTGTTCTTTCTCATATCCCGGCTTGCCAAGCAGCGCGAACATATTGCGCTTGTAGCTTTCCACGCCAGGCTGGTTGAACGGGTTCACGCCCAGCAGGTATCCGCTCAACCCGCAGGCAAATTCAAAGAAATAGAACAATTCCCCTAAATAGAACTCCGTCTGCTCCGGGATATTTACCACGAGGTTCGGCACGTTTCCATCCGTATGCGCCAATATCGTGCCGTTCATCGCGCTTTTATTGACAAAATCCATGTCCTTCCCGGCCAGATAATTCAACCCGTCCAGATCCACCGGCTCTTCCTTGATCTGAACCGTGCAGCGCGATTTTTCCACATTCATGACTGTCTCAAACAAGATCCGCGCGCCGTCCTGGATGAACTGACCCATGGAATGGAGGTCGGTCGTCAAGTCCACGGCCGCCGGGAAGATCCCCTTCTGGTCTTTCCCTTCGCTCTCGCCGTAAAGCTGCTTCCACCACTCGGAAACATAATGGAGGCCCGGCTCATAATTGGCAAGCACTTCCACCGCTTTCCCCTTCCGCAGCAAAATATTGCGGATCGCCGCGTACTGCATCGCGTCGTTTTCCGCGAACGGGCTGTTCATCGCCCTTTCACGCCCGGAAGCCGCGCCCTTCATCAATTGGTCGATATCCGCCCCGCTGACCGCGATCGGAAGCAGGCCGACTGCCGTCAATACAGAGAAACGTCCGCCTACGTCGTCCGGCACCACAAACGTCTCGTAGCCTTCTTCATCCGCAAGGTTCTTCAACGCGCCCCGCGCCTTGTCCGTAGTCGCGTAAATCCGCTCTGCCGCGCCTTTTTTGCCATATTTTTTCTCCAGCATCTCCTTGAACACGCGGAACGCGATGGCAGGCTCCGTCGTCGTCCCGGACTTCGAGATCACATTGACCGAGAAATCCCGGTCCCCGATGACGTCGATCAAGCCCGACAGATACGTGCTGCTGATGCTGTTCCCCGCGTAATAGATCTCCGGCGCCTTGCGGATCTCCTTCGATACATTATTATAGAAACCATGCCCCAAAAACTCAATGGCCGCCCGCGCGCCCAGATAGGAGCCGCCGATCCCGATCACGACCAGGACTTCGGAATCTCCCTGGATCTTCGCCGCGGCTTTTTTGATCCTGTCAAACTCTTCCTTATCATAATCCACCGGAAGGTCCAGCCATCCCACAAAATCGTTCCCGGCCCCCGTCTTCGACACCAATTGCTCTTTTGCGTCTCCCACCAATTTTTCCATATAGGAAACTTCCTCCTGGCTGACGAACGCAGAAGCCTTCCCATAATCAAACGTTACTTTTTGCATGTTCCCATCTCCTTTGTCTTTTTCAGAACTTAATATGGACTTACAAAACAAGTGTAGCAAATATGCCCTATTTTATCAAGAAAAATATTCCTGCAAGACGGCGTTAAACAAATTTTCGTCTTCCCGCCTTTTTTGCTCTTCCCGCGCCTCGGATTCCCGCCTCTCCTGTTCTTTTCTCACCTCGGATTCCCGTCTCTCCCGCTCCTTTTCCGCCTCGGGTTCCCGTCTTTCCTCCATGGCCCGCGCCGTTTCGTCCTCCCTGCCTCTCTTCTCTTCCTGCCCGGCGTCCTCCTGCATGATCACGTCAAAATACGCCTGCACGCTCCCCGTGATCTTCCCAAGGCTCTTGTTCAGCCGCTTCATCTGCCTTAAAATCCTGGACAAAAGGACGATCCCCAGCAGCCCGATGAAAACTGCCGCCGCCTTTTCCACGATTTCCTGGTGTTCCTGCAGTAACCTTATCCACTCTTCCATCATAAGCATATCCTCCTTCTTTTAGATGTCCGCCGGGAGTCGCCGCTCAACAGTTACCCCGGCTCTTCCATTATAAGGCATTTTTCCTTCTCCTGTGAAGTGGACAAGCCGCTTTTTTCGCCGCATCTTTCGCCGTTTTTCGCATCCTGGGCCAAAGGCTGCGCTATAGCCTGCGGCAGTTTGGCCCAGGACTTTGCGCCTGCTGCAAAATCCGTAAGGATATGAATGGAGAAAGTTCATGAAAATGCACTTCCATGCTCTAAATCATGGAGAATGACACGCTTCAGCCTGTCCTCCACCCTCTGGGCGCTGGTGTCTGAAAAGTGTACCTCTATCAAATATTTTGTCTTTTCAATCTGATGCTGCAAGCAGGGCGGCGTCTGCCCTGCGGTGTTGGTCTGAATGTTGTCGCTCATTGTCCCTCCTTCAAAATAAAAAAAGGCAAGAAGCGTTTGGTTTCCTGGTTTCCTGCTTTCTTGCCTTTTGACCTGTTATGAAAATTTTTGTTGAATGTATGTGGAAAGTGTGGTATAGTGTT
>CANQTH010000008.1 GCA_947626795.1 uncultured Lachnospiraceae bacterium | reverse complement strand
AATATATATTATTGACAAACCATGGGCAAAGGATGCAAATGGAAATAATCTCAACACATTCTATACAATTGATGGCAATAACATTTATCAAACAGTAGATTTCGATAAAAATACCGCATTCCCTGTTGTTGCCGATCCATCTGTATGGCAAGTCACAAAGTGTGTTGGTTCTATTGCATGGGTTATCGGAACAACAATTTTTGCTGCCACAAAACTTGTTAAAATCAAAAAATATATTAAAGAGCTTGGTGGCATAAAAGAAACAGCACAATTGCTTATTGGGGCAACAAGTATAACAGAAAAATCAACTGCTGTTGCAAAGACGTTATTAACTTTGGCGGCTACAATTTCTGGAGTAGATAGTGTTTATAATAATTGTAAATTAGGTTCAGCAATAAAGAAAATAAAAAAGAGGCTAGGGAAATGATATGAATAAATATAATATAAAAAATGATATGGATATAATAAATTCTAACTCAAAATATACATTAATGATAATAAAAATTTCTTTATGCACATTTGTTATTTTGAATTTATTATCAAGAAAAATCAGCTATGATTTAATATTAATATTTTTGATAACATTATTAGTCGAAAATATACAGTTATATCGAACATTGAAACAGAGAGAAGATTTAATAGCTGTAGTCGCAATTACAATTGCAATTATTGGAATATCATTATTATATATAGGTTCATTGTTACATTTCAAATAATGCATTTTCTTTATATTTCCATGCAGTTTCATTAAGGTGTACGCAATAATGGGGGAATCCCCCCAATTGTAGTACACCTTGTTTTTTTGTATTGTATTATTATCTGCTATTAGACTTATGCGGATATGATTCCCCCCTTTCCTCAAACTCCCGTTTCACATACCTCATACCATACTTCTCTCCCCATTCCTTCAACTGCTTGGTATAATCAGCATAATCCGTTTTTGTATTACGATAAATTCCCATAAACGAATCCACACTCGGATAACCATACCCTTTAACGATATCCCCCAGACGTTGTTTCGCATCTGCTAGCTGCTGTTCCTTATTTGCTATCTGCCCTTGCAGTTCCTTTCTACGTTTCCCTTGAAATACACCAGTACAGAGAAGTAAATCCTGCCGTAACTGCCCCAATTCCTTTTCACAGGTAAGGACAGCATTCTCCTGTCTTACCAACTGTTTATATATGCCCTGTATCTTATCATATTCCTCCATATCCATAGAAAACTCTGGTCTTGGCGGGATATCGTCATTCTGTGGTTCAAGATTTGTACTTATTTTTGATTCATATTCCTTTGTCATTTCGGCAGAATCAGAAACAGTTTTTTCTTTTATCCCTAAAATAGATACTGTTTGTGATACATCTGCTATCTGTGCTTCTGATTCCGGCTTTAACTCCGTTTTTTGTGACGTGGCTGCAACATCTGCCCGTATGATTGTTTTCTCTGCTTCTTGGACCAAAGGTCCAACCAGTGGAACATTTTTTATGCTTTCTACAGGTGCAGTGTCCTTTCTGTCTTTTTCAAAGAAAGCAGTAATCTTTCGGAACTGTTCCCGTATCTTCCCAATCAGGGCAGACAAAATATCCACTGCATGGGTAACAATCGAAAAGAAAAACCAAGGTCGGTTTCCCCACTTGTGAACCGATTCCCGCACCTTCTCTGTGATTTCTTCTCTCTTAACCTGCAAAACCTCCTCCCGGCTGATTCCCTCCACCAATGCCCTGTCAACGGTACGGTTCCACTCCATCCTTGCCCAGTTATCCGTCTTTATCTGTTCTTCTTTTGGGTTATTCTTCCCTATCTTCTTCGTGGCAAGATAGGGGCTTTGCTTATCAAACACCGCCAGTTTTTTCTTCTCGTCAAAAACAAAAGTATTGATAAATGCAGTAAAATCCTGTTTCACTTCCTCCAAAAAGCCCTCCTGCTTGAACCGCTTATTTTTGATGGTAAAAAGCATCTTCTCATAAACTTCCCCTTTTTTGATAACCCTGCATTTCTTACGGATAGCACCATTTTCATCTAAAATCTCTTTCTTGGTACGCACACGTTTCCCTTTCTCATCATAAAACATGCTTCTGGCGGCAGTCTTAATTACCGGCTCATCAAGAAGTTTCCTTTCCGAAAATATCAGATGGATATGGTAGTTGGTCTTTGCCTTATTATGGTGCAGGGCAGAAATGCACTCCACACCATATCTGTATTTGAAATGCTTGGTAAACTGTTCCAAAACATACTCCGGCTCATACTGCACCAAATCTTCCGGCAGGGCAATAATCAGTTCCCTTGCCTCAATACATTTCCCCTCTGTACCGCTTTTTTGAAACGTATGCCGGTTACACAGGGCAAGCTCTTTCCAGAAAGAACGCTCCGTTGTTTCATATACTGCATATAAATTTTCCTGCTTTGCGTGGCTGGAAATATAAGTAATGCGTCCCCGCACGTTGCTCAGCTTTGACATCTGGATAAAAGAATTTCTCTGCACACAGCACACCTCCCCCTGTGAGTGGACACTTAGGTGTCCGGTTACGAACCCTGTGCCATTTCTGGCACTGCTGCAAATGCGTCAGCATTTGTAATTCACGCCTGCGTGAATTTGCTCCCGGCAGGGCGAAATACCCGGAGTACAAATCTCTGATTTGTGCGATGGGTGTATTTCGCTCTCAAACGCCGAGGGCTTAACAGGGAACTTCTCTTAGGGCAAAAAGTGACAGGTCTGCGATATTCTTCTACAGTAAAAACTATCATCAACAAGAAAATTAACCTGGTGCCGTATCTGCTTATGTCAATATCCGGCAGGGTATAGCACTGTGGTAGAGCTTTCTGCAAAAGTGATATATCCAGATATAGGACAGTGATATGACTGTTCTATATCTTTTTTCACTTGTATCAAACAGGGTATAGAACTGTGATACAACTGTTCCATATCTTTCTGCGTTCTGTCGCCTTCATTCTCCAGAATGATATAGCAGTGATATAGTTTTTGCCAAGACAGATATAGTACAGATATAGCATTTCCCTTTTCTGATATAGGAACGATATAGCCAGTTTCCAACACTTTAACTTATCCTGCTGACAACGATATAGTTTTGCTATCACTTTTTGGGAAAATGATATAGTTTTTAATGTAGAAAAGATGTAGAAAATCCTTTCTGCAAACCACTGTTCTTTATCATGGTGTAGGTTTGGTGTAGACATTGCCCAAAATGATGTGGGAATGGTGTAGGTTTCCCAAAAATGATGTAGGAACGTCGTAGAAATAAACTACATCATTCATACACCAAAACCACACCATTCCTGCCATGCCCAAAGAAAAGTTCTGGTTACCATGAGGGCAGCCGTTACGGCTGTCCTTTTCAGTTTCTGACCGCTTTGACATCTCGCTCGTTCCGTAGGTTTCTGCCCTCATTGACAGCCATAAAACGCTCTAAAATGTCCCTGCGGATAATGACTTTCCTCCCGACACGCAGGACAGGCAGCTTATTCCATTCCACCAGTTTCCGCATGGTGTTCCTGCCGATTCCTGTGTACTCGGAAGATTCCTCAATCGTCATTCCAATCTTCGTTTCCGTCATATACACCCCTCCTTTACTTTTTGTTGCATTATGCAACCATATTGCACCGCCTATTATAGACGGTCATATTTCTTTTGTCAAGTGTTTTGCAACTAATAAAATTTTATAAAGTTGCCTATTGCCTTATTCTTTTTTCTGTGTTATTATGGTAACAGAGGAAAGGAGGTCGCTTACTATGGCAGACAAGGAATTGCGTAAAGTCATTGGGAGCAGGGCAAAAGAACGCAGGCTGGAGCTTGGCTTGTCGGGACAGGACATTGCAGACTGCCTCGGTGTCAACAAGTCCACTATCCTGCGTTATGAGCGTGGCACGATTGATAATGAAAAGAAAATCATCATTGAAGGTCTTGCGGATGCACTCCACGTATCGGTGGCATGGCTGAAAGGCGAAACAGAGGAAAAGGAAACCGTCATTACGGATAACAGGGATTATCTTATCAAAAGTGTTTTTGAGCAGATTTCCGGCAGCCTTACTTTTGACTTGGGAAATAAGGATTCTGATTTTTCTAAAGATGTGTTATTACTGCTACTAAAATGCTATAAGGAATTTTCCGTATCTTTTGAAAGAGCCTGCAACCAGTATGGGGACAATGCTGACAATGAGAAAATCGCCAAAACCATCGGCTTTGAGGATGGGAATGAATTTAACCACATGATGTTTCAGAGGGAAATCCAGCACTCCGTCAACACCATCCATGCGGTTAGTGAAATCATCAATGGCTACAGTGACGATGACAAGGTGGCACGCAACCGTATCTCTGCCATGTTAAGGGAATATCCTGACTGATAACCAGTGCAGCCGGAGTTTTGATATGCCTACACGCAGACAAGCATTTCAACAGTTCCGATTGCAATTAAGGAAGGAGATTTTATTATGGCAAAAGGTTCTGTTAGAAAAAAAGGAAAGAAATGGTACTACCGCTTTTATGTGGAGAACGAAAGCGGAAATCTGGTGCAGAAGGAGTATGCAGGTACAGAAAGCAAGTCAGAAACAGAGAAAATGCTCCGCAAGGCAATGGAGGACTATGAGGAAAAGAGGTTTGTTGCCAGAGTGGAAAACCTCACACTTGGGGATATGCTTGACAAGTGGATGGAAGAAGAAGTAAAGCCGGGAACATTAAGCAACGGTACGGTAATGAGTTACCAGACCATCATCCGGCAGATAAGGAAACACCCCATCACTGACCGTAAACTGAAAACCGTCACAGCGGAACATCTGCAGGAATTTATTGACCTGTTGAGCTTTGGCGGCACAAAAGCAGACGGTACAACGGTAAAGGCATACAGCAAAGGCTATATGCTTCAAGTGTCGGCAGTGCTGCATGGGGCGTTCCGTTTTGCAGTATTCCCAAAACACTATATCACGTTCAATCCCATGCAGTATGTGGTAATGAGGACAGGCAGGGAAGATGTGGAAATTTTCTCAGAGATATGTGAGCAGGAAACAGAAATACCAACCATTACCCATAAGCAGTATCTGGACATTCTGGATTTGCTTGGAAAGAAAGGCAACCCTGCCATCCTGCCGATACAGATAGCTTATTATACCGGGCTCCGTATCGGGGAAGTATGCGGATTATCATGGCAGGACATCAGCCTTGAGGAACAGTATCTGACGGTAAGGCGGAGTATGCGTTATAACAGTGCAAGGCACAGGCTGGAGCTTGGCACAACCAAACGCAAAAAAATCCGTACTGTGGATTTTGGAAATACTTTAGCGGAGATATTAAAAAAAGCGAAAAGGGAACAGCACAGGGAACGCTTCCGCTACGGGGAACTCTACCGCCATAATTATTACAGACAGGTAACAGAGAAAGGGCGTAATTACTATGAAGTTTACACCCTACAGAATACGGATGATGTTCCGGTGGATTATGAAGAAATTTTCCTTGTATGCCTGCGGCATGACGGGGCATGTGAAACTCCCATGACCGTAAGCAGCGTATGCCGGAAAATCCAGAGGGAAATGCCGGATATGGAGGATTTTCATTTCCACATGTTACGCCACACCTACACCAGCAACCTGCTCTGTGGGGGTGCCTCGCCAAAGGATGTGCAGGAACTTCTCGGACACTCGGATGTGAGTACCACAATGAATGTATATGCCCATGCAACCAGAGAGGCAAAGCGGACTTCTGCAAGGCTTTTGGATAAAGTGGTGGGTGGCAGTTAAAAAATTTTCCCTTGTTTCAACCCGGTGAGGGCAAAAACAAGGGAAAACAGTTGATTTTCTGATATGAAAGGTTTGGGAAACCTTGTAAAATGGGGAAAGTCGAATGTATAATTAGTTGAATAAATATTAGATAGGCTTTCTTCTGTAATGCAGTTAGATAAATTATACCATGAATACCAGCGAATAATCTGGTTTTCATCGCTTTTGTATATCGGCCGATACTGCATTTCCAGCCCTTCTGTCTCCAGCTCCTCGGGTGTTTTCCCCATGTAAGTAATATCGAACTGGGTCGGATCGCCCTTTTCGTCGTCATACTGCAGAACGATCCAGTCATTGCTGTACTGAACCAGCTTCTTTTCCGCTTCCACCGCATCGTCGTCAGATTCATCTTCCTCTGAAATGCCAGCGGCATAAGTGGGCAGCGTGCCGCCCAAAATAAAATTAAGCCCTAAAATGACGGCAAATGCGAATGCCAGGTTCCGTACAGTTTTTGTTTTTCCCATCGTGTTGCCTCTTTTTCGCTTTTCGACATTTGATCTATACCAAAAGGCGTATGCTTTTGGTGCAATAGCTATACGACGGTATTTTACTCCATTTGGTGTTATAAAACAAGCCTTTTTCTTATTTGAAGTGACAGTTCAGCCTTCCGGCTGCCCTGTTGCGGAATCCGGCTCATGGAAAGTTTGCCTTTGGCAAAGATCCGGATTCCCACTCGGCAAAGTTTACACGTTCTTACGGACTTTGCAGCAAGTGCAAAGTCCTGGACTGAATTGTTACTCGAAAGCATCCATCCCATGAAAAAACGGGCGCCTGGCAGGCATATGGCCCGCCGGACGCCCGGGGAAAACCGATATCTTATTTCAGGTACAGATGGCGCGGCAGGCCGTTTACCATGACGCACGGGTAGTCGCCCTGGATCAGCGGGCGCACGTAGTCGATGAAATCCTGCGTGACATATGTGCCTTTTTCATTGATCCAATCCCTCGGGACGAGTTTCTCTCCGTTGGCGATCTTGTGAACGTCGTATACCCCGGTCGCGGACTGGTACGGATCGTCGGAAACGCGGTCGATCACGACCATCTTGCCGCTGTCGCCTTCGTCCGCAGCCTTGACGGCCGCGCCGCCTACCATGAACGCCTCGTTGATGTCCACGCGGGAAGCTAAGTGGGACGCGCTTCTTTGCAGGGAGCTGAATTCCACGGCGCGCGTCTTGCAGCCGACTTTGCTGCTGATCAGGTTCGCCAGGTAAGTGGCGGAGCCTGTGAGCTGCTTATGCCCGAATGCGTCGACATAATCGGAGCCGCCGCCCGCCTCGCTGACATAAGTGCCGTCCGCCATGCGGATCCCTTCGGAGATCGCGACAAACGCCGTGTTCTTCGTCTTTAAGAGGGACGTGACTTCTTCTAAGAAAGAATCCGGGTCAAAAGCGACTTCCGGCAGGTAGATCAGGTCGATGCCCTCGCAGTCCTCGCCCTTCGCGAGAGCGGCCGCCCCGGTGAGCCAGCCCGCGTTGCGGCCCATGATCTCGATCACGGTGACAAGCTGCTTGTCATAGGAGAAGCCGTTACCGTCGCGGATCACTTCCTTAATGGACGTCGCGATATATTTCGCCGCGCTGCCATAGCCGGGCGTGTGGTCGGTCAGCGCGAGGTCGTTGTCGATGGTCTTCGGAACGCCGACGAATTTCTGCGGATGTCCCATCAAGATCGCGTAGTCGGAGAGCTTTTTGATGGTGTCCATCGAATCGTTGCCGCCGATGTAGATGAAGCATTCGATCTCCAGCTTGTCCAGGATCTCGAAGATCTTCTCGTAGATATTCTGATCCTCATGGATGGAGGGAAGCTTGTAACGGCAGGTGCCGAGGAAAGCGGACGGCGTCCGTTTTAAGATCTCGATGTCAAGCTCGTTCTTGATGTAATCAGACAAGTCCACGTACATCTCGTCCAGCAGCCCCTGGATCCCGTAGCGCATCCCATAGACTTTCTTCGCGCCGCGGTCGATGGCCGTGCGAAAGACCCCGGCCAGGCTGGAATTGATCACGGCGGTAGGCCCGCCGGATTGCCCTACAATAACATTTCCATTCATAATGATATTCCTCCAATGTGTAATTTTACTCTAACGTTCCCTATTATAGCACAGCTTGCGCGGAAAGACCAGAAAAATTTTCGGATGTGCTGTAAAGTAACAGTTCAGCCCAGGACTTTGCACTTGCTGCAAAATCCGTAAGAACGTGTAAATTTTGCCGAGTGGGAATCCGGCTCTTTGCCGAAGGCAAACTTTCCATGAGCCGGATTCCGCAGCTGTGAGGCCGAAGGCTGAACAGTTGCGATGTAAAGAAAAAATACTTGACACACCGTTCCTTTTGTTGTATGATACCCAAGGTGATGCGGATGGAAAAGAAAGTGATGCAGACCTACCTCTATGATTTTTACGGGGAGCTGCTGACGGAACACCAGCGGGGCGTTTACGAGGATTTTGTTTTAAACGACCTGTCCTTGAGCGAGATCGCGCAGGAAGCCGGGATCAGCCGCCAGGGCGTGCATGACTTAGTGCGGCGCTGCGACAAGGTCCTGGAAGGGTATGAGGAGCGGCTGCACCTTTTGGAACGTTTTTTGAAGATCAAGGAGAAGATCGCCAGGATCCAGGCCCTTACCGGAGGCTGCCGGGCGGACGGGGCCATGGCGGAGATCGCGGCGATCTCGAATGAGATATTAGAGGAGTTATGAGCATGGCATTTGACAGCTTGTCCGAGAAATTACAAAATATATTCAAGTCCCTGCGCAGCAAGGGGCTTCTGACGGAAGAAGACGTGAAGACAGCGTTAAAAGAGGTAAAGCTCGCGCTGTTGGAGGCGGACGTCAATTTCAAGGTCGTGCGGCAGTTCGTGAAAGCCGTGCAGGAGCGCGCCGTCGGGCAGGACGTCATGAACGGCCTGAATCCCGGCCAGATGGTGGTAAAGATCGTGAACGAGGAAATGGTTTCCCTGATGGGGTCGGAGACGACGGAGATCGCCTTGCGGCCGGGCGGGGAAGTCACCGTCATCATGATGGTCGGGCTGCAGGGCGCGGGCAAGACCACGACCGCGGCGAAGATCGCCGGGAAGATGAAGCAGAAGGGCAGGAAGCCGCTGCTGGCGGCCTGCGACGTTTACCGCCCGGCCGCGATCCGGCAGCTCCAGGTCAACGGGGAGAAGCAGGGCGTGGAAGTGTTCTCGATGGGCGATAAGCATAAGCCCGCCAATATCGCGAAGGCGGCGCTCGAACATGCCCGGGCGGCGGGATGCAACGTCCTGATCCTGGATACCGCGGGGCGGCTGCATATCGACGAGGAGATGATGGCCGAGCTGCAGGAGATCAAGGGCGAGGTGGAAGTGGGCCAGACGATCCTGGTCGTGGACGCCATGACGGGCCAGGACGCCGTCAATGTGGCGACGTCGTTCGAGGAGAAGATCGGGGTCGACGGGGTCGTCTTAACGAAGCTGGACGGCGACACGAGGGGCGGCGCGGCACTTTCCATCCGCGCGGTGACGGGCAAGCCGATCCTGTACGTCGGGATGGGCGAGAAGCTCTCGGATCTGGAGCAGTTCTATCCCGACCGCATGGCGAACCGGATCTTGGGCATGGGCGACGTCCTGACGCTGATCGAGAAGGCGCAGGAGACGATCGACGAGGAGAAGGCCCGCGAGCTGGAGCAGAAGATGGCGAAGGCCGAGTTCGGCTTCGACGATTATCTGGAATCCATGGCGCAGATGAACAAGATGGGGGGCATTTCCAGCATGCTGAAGATGATGCCGGGGATCAGCAGCTCCCAGATCGAGGAGATCGAAAATGCCATGGACGAGAAGCGGATGGCGCGGATCGAGGGCATCATTTATTCCATGACGCCGCAGGAGCGCGCGAAGCCGTCCATATTGAACCCGAGCAGGAAGCGCAGGATCGCGCGGGGGGCGGGGGTCGATATCAGCGAGGTCAACCGCCTGGTGAAGCAGTTTGAGCAGTCCCGGAAGATGATGAAGCAGCTTCCGAACCTGATGGGGGGCAAGGGACGGCGCAGGGGCGGGTTCAAGCTGCCCTTTGGATTGTAAGAGCAAGTAACAGGGCAATGCCAGGCATGGCCCTGATACAAATCATAAAAAAGAAAAGCCGGGAGGTGAGAAAAATGGTAAAGATCAGGTTAAGGAGAATGGGGAAAAAGAAAGCTCCCTTCTATCGGATCGTTGTAGCTGACGCCAGGTCCCCGAGGGACGGGAAGTTCATCGAGGAGATCGGGACATACGACCCGACCAAGGATCCGAGCGAATTTCATGTAAATGAGGAATTGGCGAAGAAATGGCTGGCGAACGGCGCGCAGGTGACGGATGCGGTCGGGAAGATCTTCAAGCTGGCCGGCATCGAGAAATAATCTTCGTGAGGTGGCGTAATGAAAGAATTAGTGGAAGTAATTGCAAGGGCGCTTGTGGACCATCCAGAAGAAGTTGCGGTTACAGAGACGGAGAATGAGAGATCTATCGTACTGGAATTACGTGTCGCCCAAGCAGACATGGGAAAAGTGATCGGCAAGCAGGGAAGGATCGCGAAGGCGATCCGCTCCGTCGTAAAGGCGGCGGCTGCCAAGAGCGACAAAAAAGTGATCGTGGATATCGTGTGATACCGCGTCGCAAGGATGCGCAGCCGGATCTGCAAAGGGATTGCGGCAAAGGCGGGCTGGGCAAAGCGGGATTCCGTTTTCGCGTCAGCCCTTTTGCGTCAGGCGCGGCAAAAGGAGTGCGCATGGAGGATTTACTGCAGGTAGGCGTTATTACCTCGACGCATGGGCTGAAAGGCGAGGTAAAGGTGTTCCCCACGACGGACGATGCGAGGCGCTTCGAGAAGCTGAAGAGCGTGTGGCTGGACGCCGGGGAGGGGAACGTGGAGCTGGAAGTCTCCCAAGCCAGGTTTTTTAAGAATCTGGTCATTTTGAAGTTCAAGGGGATCGACAGCATCAATGACATTGAAAAATATAAGGGCAAGGGCCTTTTTGTGACGAGGGAAAACGCGGTGGAATGCGGGGAAGGCGAGTATTTCATCGCGGATCTGATCGGGATAGAGGCCGTCACGGAAGACGGGCAGGTTCTGGGAAAGGTGAAGGACGTGATCCAGACCGGGGCGAACGACGTGTACGTCGTCCAGGTGCCGGAGGATTCCCCGTTCGCGCCGCGCGTGCCGGGCGGGCGCGGGGAGCTTCTCCTCCCGGCGATCCGGGACTGCGTCCTGGACGTTGACATCGGGCGGGGCCGGATGGCTGTCCGCCTCATGGCGGGGCTGTTGGACGGCTAGGCCGCGTCCACGGTTTCGTCGTCTACGCCATTCCGCGTCCGCCTCATGGCGGGGCTGTTGGACGGCCAGGCCCGCTTGCCGATGATGGGCGGCGGGATCATCACATCCTTTTTACGGAAGGGCGGGCAGGGGTTGGACGGCCAGGCCCGCTTGCCTGCGATGGAAGGGCAGGATATGAATTTTTATATACTTACGCTGTTCCCGGAGATGGTGATGGGCGGGCTATGCGCCAGCATCATTGGGCGCGCGGTGGACGCGGGCCTGTTGCGGATCGAGGCGGTCAATATCAGGGATTATGCGGCGAATAAGCATCAGAGGGTGGACGATTACCCGTACGGCGGGGGCGCGGGGATGCTGATGCAGGCGCAGCCGGTGTACGACGCCTGGCGTTCCGTCGTGGAGCGGATCGGGAAACGCCCGCGCTGCGTCTACGCGACGCCCCAGGGAAGCGTCTTTGACCAGGAATGCGCGAAACGTCTCGCGCAGGAGGAGGATCTGATCCTGCTCTGCGGGCATTATGAGGGGATCGACGAGCGCGTGCTGGAGGAGATCGTCACCGATCATATCTCCATCGGGGATTATGTGCTGACCGGGGGCGAGCTTCCGGCCATGGTGATGGTGGACGCGATCTCGCGCATGGTCCCGGGCGTGCTTGGCAACGGGGAGTCCGGCGCGGCGGAATCCTTCGAGGGCGGCCTTTTGGAATACCCGCAGTATTCCAGGCCGGAAGAGTGGAATGGAAAAAAAACGCCGGACGTCCTGTTGTCCGGCCATCATAAAAAGATCGAGGCATGGCGCAGGGAGCAGTCCATCCTAAGAACGCTGGAACGCCGCCCGGACCTGTTAGAGCGGGCGGAGCTAAGCGAGGCGGAGCGGGAATGGCTGCATGACTATCTAGGAAAGGAAAAATAAGGCGGGCGCCTTATGGTTGGAAAGATGACAAAAGTAGTGAAATTTGGCGGAAGCTCCTTGGCGAGCGCGGGGCAGTTTTCCAAAGTGGGGAAGATCATAAAGGAGGATAAGGCAAGGCGGTTCGTGGTGCCGAGCGCGCCGGGGAAGCGCAACGCGAAGGACACGAAGGTGACGGATCTGCTTTACCAGTGCTACGCGCAGGCGGAAGCGGAGGAGGATTTTAAGGGGACGCTCAAGAAGATCCAGAGCCGCTTCGAGGCGATCTTAAACGGCTTGAACATGACGTTTTCGCTAAGCGGGGAATTTGAGACGATCGCGGAGAATTTCGCGAAAAAGGCAGGCAGGGACTACGCGGCCTCCCGCGGGGAATATCTGAACGGGATCGTCATGGCGCAGTACCTTGGATTTTCGTTCATCGACGCCGCGGAAGTGATCCGTTTTAAGGACAATGGGGATTTTGACGCGGAGACGACGAACGAGCTGCTCTCCGCGCGCCTGAAGGGCTGCGAATACGCCGTGATCCCAGGTTTTTACGGGGCGAGGGCGGACGGCTCGATCCAGACGTTCTCCCGGGGCGGGTCCGATATCACAGGCTCGCTCGTGGCGAAGGCCGTCCATGCGGACATCTATGAGAACTGGACGGACGTGTCCGGGTTTTTGATCGCGGACCCTGGGATCATCAAGAATCCGAAGGTCATTAAGGTCATCACGTACCGGGAGCTTCGGGAGCTTTCTTATATGGGGGCGACCGTGCTTCACGAGGACGCCGTGTTCCCGGTGCGCAGAGAGGGGATTCCCATCAATATCCGCAATACGAACGCCCCGGAGGACGAGGGGACGCTGATCGTGGAAAGCACCTGCCGCCAGCCGGATTATACGATCACGGGGATCGCGGGCAAGAAAGGCTTCGTCGCGGTCAACATTGAGAAGGATATGATGAATTCCGAGGTTGGGTTCGGCCGGAAGGTTCTCGCCGCGTTTGAGGAAAACGGGATCTCGTTCGAGCATGTGCCTTCCGGGATCGACACCTTCACGGTATTCGTGCATCAGGAAGAATTTGAGGGCAAGGAGCAGCAGGTATTGTCCGCGATCCATCGGTTTGCGCAGCCGGACAGCATCGACCTGGAGGGGAACCTGGCGCTGATCGCGGTCGTGGGGCGCGGCATGCGGTCCACGCGGGGGACGGCCGGGCGGATCTTCTCCGCGCTTGCCCATGCGAACGTGAACGTGAAGATGATCGACCAGGGATCAAGCGAGCTAAATATCATCATCGGCGTGACGAACAGCGATTTTGAGGAAGCAATCCGGGCAATTTATGACATTTTCGTGGAAACGCAGATTTGAGGCGGGCGTCTGGGGGGCTGCCTATGGGTCGGAAAAGAAGGGAACAACGGGAACTGAAATGGGATAAGCTGGACAATACCGCGAAGCTGTTCCCGGTGATCGCCGGGGAGAGCATGAGCAGCGTGTACCGGATCTCCGTCGTCTTAAAGGAGGAAGTCTCGCAGGAACTCCTCCAGGAGGCGTTGGACCGCGTGCTGCCCAAGTTCGAGGTCTTCAAGGTGCGCATCCGGTACGGAATGTTCTGGTATTATTTTGAGGCGAACGAGAAGCCCGCGCCCAAAGTGAAGAAGGAATACCGCTATCCCTGCCAGTACATCTCGCCGAACAGCAACCGGCACTACCTGTTCCGGGTCAATTATTACAAGAACCGGATCAATTTGGAAGTGTTCCATGTGCTGACGGACGGGATGGGCGGCATCACGTTCTTAAAGGAGCTGACGTACCAGTACCTTCGGCTTGCGCATCCCGCGCTGCAGGAAAAGCTGGGCGACGGCCTTTGCAGCGACACCTCCCTGAACCGGGAGGACAGCTACCTTCGGAATTATAAGAAGGGGCATAAGAAGGAATATGAGACGAGGCGCGCCTTCCTGGTAAAAGGGGAGAAGCTCGGGCCTTCGGAGATCGGGATCATGCACGTCTACCTGCCGATCCCGGAGCTGAAGGAAGTGTGCCGCCGTTACGGGGCGTCCATCAACGAGTACCTGGTGGCGGCGTTTCTGTGGGGCATTTATCAGGAATGCCTGCACGGGATGCCGAGCAGGAGGCCGATCAGCTCCTGCGTCCCGGTGAACCTGCGGCCGTATTTCGACTCGATCACGATGAAGAATTTCTTTGTGATCGTCTCGGCGGTGTTCCATCCGAAAAAAGAGACGTACACGTTCGAGGAAGTGGTCGGGATCGTCGCGGAGAGCCTGCGCAGCCAGATCAACCGGGAGCATTTGGAGAACCTGTTCGCTTACAACGTCTCGAATGAGAAGAATTTCATCTTGCGGGCCGTCCCGCTCTTTTTGAAAAATATCGCGATCCGCTCGGTCTACCGCAAGAGCGCGCTGGCGAACACGACGACGGTCACGAACATCGGGAAGATCCAGGTCCGGGAGGAGTATCAGGAATACATCGAGGGTTTCCACGCGTTCTTGTCCATGTCGAAGGGGCAGTCCATCAAGGGGACGATCTGCTCGTACCGGGACACATTGGTGTTTACGGTCAGCAGCAGCCTTGCGGATGTTTCCGTGCAGCGCGCTTTTTTCCGGCGGCTCGCGGAGGTGTATGAGAGCTGACGCGCTTTTCCGGCGGCTCGCGGAGGACGGGATCCGGGCGCTTGCGGAGACGAACGGGGTGTATGAGAGCTGACGCGCTTTTCCGGCGGCTCGCGGAGGACGGGATCCGGGCACTTGCGGAGACGAACGGGGTGTATGAGAGCTGACGCGTTTGCGGACGGAGGTTTTGGAATGAGAAAATGCAGGAATTGCAAAGTGGAGATCTTGGACGATACGGCGGTCTGCCCGCTCTGCAGCAGCGTTTTGGAGGCGTCGGGGGAAGAGACGGGAGGCGGGGCTTACCCGGACGTGAAGTCGGTCTTGCGGAAGCGGGTGTTCATCATCCGCCTTTACAGCTATCTGGCGATCATCACGGAGGCGGCGCTGGTTGCGGTCAATTACTTGAACTTTCACGGCGTCTGGTGGTCCGCCATCAGCGGCATCGGCATCCTGTACCTGTATGTCGCGCTGAAAGCCTCCCTGCAGAAGCATAACGGCTATCAGGCGGTGATCCTGGTGCAGATCGTCGGGGCGGTGCTGTTGGTGATCTTGACGGACAATATCCTGGGCTATCGCGGGTGGTCGGTGAATTATGTCCTTCCGGCGGCGGTCCTGTTCCTGGACGCGACGGTGATCGTGCTGATGCTGGTGAATCTTTCGCACTGGCAGAGCTATATCCCGATGCAGCTCCTTACGACGGCGGCGTCAGCGGCCTGCCTCCTGCTGTGGCGCTTGAAGATCATCACAAGCCCCATCCTCACGGTCGTGGCCGCCGCGCTGTCGGCCTGCCTCCTGCTGGGGACGCTGATCTTCGGCGACCGCAAGGCGAAGGCGGAACTGAAGCGGAGATTCCATGTATAAGGCGGCGCAAAAAGCGGCATCCCGTAAGGACGCGGGGAATTGGCAGGCGGGAAGGCAGGGCTGTTACTGCAGAAGGGATGGAAGAAAGATGCGAGAAGTCAGCATACGGGGACGGGTGATCCGCGATCTGATCGCCCATGTGACGAACGACAACCTGATCGGGAGGAAGATCAAGACGGGGGAGCTGCGCAAGAAGCTGGTGGAGCCGAAGTGGAAATGCCCGGATTGCTTTTCCTTAGAGGAGATCCGGATGCCTCATTTTCAGATGGAATACCTGAAGCGGAAGGAATCCCCCAGGGAGGATTACGTGATCTTGCAGCTCCATGGCGGCGGCTACATTGGGGCGATGCGCAACGCTTACCGTTCCTTCGCGGGGCTTTACTGCGAGGCGAGCAGGGGGATGGGCGTCTTGACGGTGGATTACCGCGTCGCGCCGGAGAACCCGTATCCCGCGGCGTTAGAGGACGCGCTGGAGGCTTACCGCTGGCTGCGGGGGCAGGGCTGGAGCGGCAGGCAGATCTTTGTGGCCGGGGACTCGGCGGGCGGCGGGCTTGCGCTCGCGCTCTGCATGAAGCTGAAGTCATTGGACATGCGCTTGCCCGGCGGGCTGGTCCTGATGTCCCCCTGGGCGGACCTGACGGCCAGCGGCCCTTCTTATGAAGATAATTACGGGCGGGACGTGCTGTTCGGGAATACGAGGGACAGCCTGATCTACAACCGGGATTATGTCGGGACGCACGACCCGGGCGATCCGTTCATCTCGCCGATGTTCGGGGAGTATTGGGGCTTCCCGCCCATGCTCCTGCAGGCAGGTTCGGACGAGATGCTCCTAAGCGATTCCATCGGGGTGGCTTACAAGGCGAAGCGCCAGGGCGTGCGGGTGCGGCTCCATATTTACGAGGGGATGTTCCATGATTTCCAGATGGGCATGCTGATGATGCCGGAATCGAAGGCGGCCTGGCGTGAAGTCGGGCGGTATTTTGACACAGTGGCCGGAAGGCCGGGGAAGCCCAGGCAAGGGCGGACTGGCGCGGCCAGGGAAAGAGCATAATGGAAGGTGGAGGTTATCATGAAGAAAATCGGGATTTTTTTAGCGGACGGGTTTGAGGAGATCGAAGGGCTGACGGTCGTGGACATCTTGCGCCGCGCCGGGCTGGAGGCGGTGACGATCTCTGTCATGGGCAAAAAAGAGATCGTCGGTTCCCACAAGATCTGCGTCCTGGCGGACGCGCTGTATGAGGATACGGATCTTTCCGGTCTGGACGGGGTCGTGCTGCCCGGCGGGCTGGAAGGGACGACGAACTTAGGGAAGCATGAGGGCGTGTGCGGGACCGCCCGCGCGTTCACAGAGGAAGGGAAGCTCGTGGCCGCAATCTGCGCCGCACCGAGCGTCCTTGGGCAGGAAGGGATCTTAAAGGGCAGGAAGGCAGCCTGCTACCCGGGCTTTGAAGGAAAGCTGGAAGGCGCAGACGTCGTGTATGAGGAAGTGGCGGAAGACGGCAACGTGATCACCAGCCGCGGGATGGGGACGGCGATCCCGTTTTCCCTGCGCCTGGTCGCTTACCTGCTGGATGAGAAGACGGCGGAGGAGCTTGCGGAAAAGATTGTTTTCAGGCAGTAGTTCGGCCCAGGGCTTTGCGCTTGCTGCAAAGCCCGTAAGAATAGGATTTCTTAATGGCAAAAGCAGCGGAAAGGAGGAGCAAAGATGTATCGATTTACGGAAGAATGCCTGACTGGGATTGAGAAGATTGACGACGAGCATGAGAGGTTATTTGAATTGATCAACCAGACGGAAGACTTGCTGAAAAATGAGATGCTGGAGGATAAGTATAACCAGGTGCGCGCCGTGCTCAAGGAGCTTGGCGACTATGCCGTCACGCATTTCGCCAATGAGGAGGCGTATATGGCGGCGATCAACGACCCGGAGCTGGAATACCAGAAGAAGCAGCACATGGATTTCCGGGAAAAACTCTATAAGATGGATTTTTACAATATCGAGGATCTGGAAAACCAGCACGAGGCGCTGGACAACCTGCTGCGTTTCTTAGTGCGCTGGCTGTACCAGCATATCTTGAGCAGCGACATCATGATCGGGAAGATGCCCCCGTTAAAGGAATGGCGCGAGATGGCGGATCCGTGCGCCTTCACAGATGAGTACCGGACGGGCGTCGCGCTGATCGACGCGGAGCATGAGACGCTTTTTGAGATCGTGCGCGAGGCGAACGATCTGGTAAAGGAAGAGTTTGTCCATGACAAGTTTGACCGGATCGTGGAAGTGCTGGCGAAGCTGAAGCAGTATACGGAGGAGCATTTCCAGGACGAGGAAGAGTATATGGAGAGCATCGGATATCCGGGCTTAGAAGCGCAGAAAATGGCGCATCAGGCGTTTGTGGCCAAGCTGGAGGAGCTGGATCTTGAGCAGATCGACAAGAATCAGCAGGAGTATTTGGAGGAATTGATGGAATTTCTGTTCGGCTGGCTGTCCAACCATATCCTGCGGTCGGATAAGCTGATCGAGGCGGGCGTTTAGAGCAAGCGTTACATTTCCTGTAACAGTTCGGCCTTCGGCTTCACAGTTACGGAATCCGGCTCATTTTAAGTTTGCCTTCGGCAAAGAGCCGGATTCCCACTCGGCAAAATTTATACGTTCTTACGGACTTTGCAGCAAGTGCAAAGTCCTGGGCTGAACGGTTACATTTCCTGTCATAGTTGCCCGCGCGGAGAAATATAGTGATAAAAAAGCAATGGGGGATCTTTCGTGGGAAAGACGTGGAAATGGAAGCCGTTCCTGCTCCTGCTCGGGATCTTCGCGGGATCTTTTTCCATCGGGAGGCTCGCGGCGCGGGCCGTGCCGGCGATGGGGGCGGCGATCCGGCAGGAAACGGAAAATTGGGGGCTGAGCTTCCAGGAGGAAGGGAAGCCTCCAGTGGCGAACGCCACATATGAGGAATTGGCAGAGTATGGCGCGTGCTATGCGGAAAATACACAGGAGAAAGTCCTCTACCTGACCTTTGACTGCGGGTATGAGAACGGGAATACGCCGGCGATCCTGGATGCTTTGAAGAAGCACAAGGTGAAGGCGGCTTTTTTCGTTGTGGGGAATTACCTGACGGACAGCCCGGACCTGGTAAAGCGCATGGTGGCGGAAGGGCATATCGTGGGCAACCACAGCTACCACCATCCCGATATGTCGCAGATGGGAAAAGAGGAGTTCGCGAAGGAATTAGGGGAGCTGGAAGCGTTGTATGAGAAGACGGTCGGGAAGCCGATGGAAAAATATTATCGGCCGCCACAGGGAAAATACAGCAAAAGCAGCCTGCAGGCGGCGAAGGAGCTGGGCTATCGGACGGTGTTCTGGAGCCTTGCCTATGTGGACTGGGAGCAGGATAACCAGCCGACGCACGAGGAAGCGTTCGACAAGCTGTTAAAGCGCGTGCATCCGGGCGCGATTGTGCTGCTGCACAATACGTCTAAGACCAACGGGGAGATCTTGGATGAGCTTCTGACGAAATGGGAGGCCATGGGGTACACGTTCCGCTCCCTCGACGAGCTTCCGATCTAAAACAGGCGCATAAATGCAGCCTCGGGGCCATATATTAGAGGGAAATACGCGAGGGCATGGCATCGGTGGTTGAAATGGGAAAATGGAAGAGATGGAAACATATGTTACGCGGCCGCGCGGCATCGGGCTTTTGGAAAAAATGCATGATGTTCGACGCGGTCTGCGTCTGCCTTGCGGCGGGAGCGGCATTTAGCAGCGCAGGGCGTAGAAAGGAGATCTTACAGAGCTTTTCCGGCGCGGCCTATGGGAGCGGGACGGAAGCGGGCGCTCAGGCGGAAGGGGAAGGCCTTGCGGGCGCCCAGGAGGAGAAGAAGAAAGTCGCGCTGACGTTCGACGACGGCCCGAATCCCGAGTATACGGAACCGCTTTTGGAAGGCTTAAAGGAAAGGGGCGTCCATGCGACGTTCTTTTTGCTGGGCAGCCAGGTGGAGCTGTATCCCGACATAGCAAAGGAGATCGCGGACGGCGGGCATTTGATCGGGACGCATTCTTACGACCATGTGGATTTGAAGAATTTAAGCGACGCGGACGCGGCGCGCCAGGTGGGCAGGGCGAACGAGGCCATCCGCGCAGCCACGGGCAAGACCCCGCAGTATATCCGCCCGCCGTTCGGGAGCTGGAAGGACGACCTGGATTTTGAGACAAAAATGATCGAGGTGCTGTGGGACGTCGATCCGCTCGACTGGAAGGTGGGGGACGCGGATACCGTCGTAGAGCGGGCGCTTGCCGAAGTGGGGGAGAACGACATCATCCTGCTGCACGACGCGTCAGAGTCTTCCGTGGAGGCCGCGTTCCAGATCATCGACGCGCTGGAGCGGGAAGGGTACGTGTTCGTGACGGTGGACGAGATCTTGTTCGATTGAGACGCTTGGCCCAGGATTTTGCGCTTGCGGCAAAGCCCGTGGGAACCGGAGATCCAGCGTGGGATGGCATGCCTGCTTCCGGGCAGCAGCCTTGCGGCAAAGCCCGTGGGAACCGGAGATCCAGACGATCTGGAATTTGACTATCCACAGCTTCTGTAGTATACTGAAACAGGTCAGTCAGGTCGGGATATCACTCGAATGCCTGCAAAGGCATGGGCTGGACACGGTGGTGCTGCACCCGCTGCTGTCCGTCCCGCTGATCTTTTTGACTGTCGCGGCGGCCTCCCTGGCAGTCTCGGCGGTTTTGGGGCGCGTCCCGTGGCTGAAGGATCATGTTGTATAGATAAATGAGGAGAAATGGATGGACTTATTTGAATATATGCGTGAGCAGAACCAGAAAAAAGAATCTCCGCTGGCAAGCCGCCTGCGTCCCTCAAGGCTTGAGGAAGTCGTAGGGCAGCAGCACATCATCGGGAAGGATAAGCTGCTTTACCGCGCGATCAAGGCGGATAAGCTAAGCTCCATCCTTTTATACGGGCCGCCCGGCACGGGGAAGACGACCCTGGCGAAAGTCATCGCCAACACGACCAGCGCGGAATTTTGCCAGATCAACGCGACGGCCGCCGGGAAAAAGGACATGGAGGAGGTCGTGCGCCAGGCGAAGGACAGGCAGGGGATGTACGGGAAAAAGACGATCTTGTTCATCGACGAGATCCACAGGTTCAATAAGGGGCAGCAGGATTACCTCCTTCCGTTCGTGGAGGACGGAACGGTCGTCCTGATCGGGGCGACGACGGAAAACCCTTATTTTGAGGTGAACGGGGCGCTGCTGTCGCGCTCGGTCGTCTTTGAGCTGAAGCCGCTTGGGAAGGATGAGATCAAGACGATCCTGATCCGCGCCGTGACGGACGAAGAGAAGGGCATGGGAGCGTACCATGCGGACTTAGAAGAGGACGCGCTGGATTTTTTGGCGGACATGGCGAACGGGGACGCGCGCGCCGCGCTGACGGCGGTCGAGCTTGGGATCCTCACGACGCCGAAAGGCGAGGACGGCAAGATCCATATTACGCTGGACGTCGCGTCGGAATGCATCCAAAAGCGGGTCGTTAGCTATGACAAGGACGGGGATAACCATTACGATACGATTTCCGCGTTTATCAAGAGCATGCGCGGCTCGGACCCGGACGCCGCGGTCTATTACTTGGCGCGGATGCTTTATGCCGGGGAGGATGTCAAGTTCATCGCGCGGCGCATCATGATCTGCGCTTCTGAGGACGTGGGGAACGCGGATCCGATGGCGCTTACGGTGGCGGTGAGCGCGGCGCAGGCGGTGGAGCGCGTGGGGATGCCGGAGGCGCGGATCATCCTTTCGCAGGCGGCGTCCTACGTTGCGGGCGCGCCGAAGAGCAACGCGGCGTGCGTGGCGATCGACAAGGCGATGGAGGTCGTTGGGACGGTGCGGACGGCGCCGGTCCCGGCCCATTTACGGGACGCCCATTACAGGGGGGCGGAGAAATTGGGGCGCGGCGCGGGATATCTCTACGCGCATGATTTCCCGAACCATTATGTGCGGCAGCAGTACCTCCCGGACGGGCTTACGGACTTAAAGCTTTACGAGCCGACGGAGAACGGGTATGAGAAGCAGATCAAGGAGCGGCTGGAGTCTTACCGCTCGCAGCCGTAACTGTGAAGCCGGAAGGCTGAACGGTTACGCCTAACCTGCTGGCGGCCAAGAAAACACTTTACATTTTTTGCGGGATGATGCATAATAGAAGCTGTTGGGGTAATGAGGATAAGGATCTATCGCCCCGCGGCGGCCGCTGTGCGAAGCGTCGGCGCGCTGCCTGCGGGAATATGCAGGAGGGGAGACACAGGAGGATATCGCGATGCAATCATATCAGGAAATGAGCAAAGAGGAATTACTTCAGGAGAAAGCGGGCCTGGAAGAGGCTTATCGGAAATATGCGAACAGCGGGCTGAAGCTGGATATGTCCAGGGGGAAGCCGTCCGCGGAGCAGCTCGACCTGTCGATGGGGATGATGGACGTGCTGAACAGCGATTCGGACCTAAGCTGCGAGGACGGGACGGACTGCCGCAATTACGGCGTGCTGGACGGCATCCAGGAGGCGAAAGTCCTGTTGGGCGACATGATCGAGTGCCATCCGGACAACATCATTATTTTTGGCAATTCCAGCCTGAATATCATGTTCGACACGATCTCAAGGTCGATGACGCACGGGGTGATGGGCAGCACGCCCTGGTGCAAGCTGGACCGGGTAAAATTCCTATGCCCTGTCCCGGGATATGACAGGCATTTTTCCATGACGGAATATTTTGGGATCGAGATGATCAACGTCCCGATGCTCCCGACCGGGCCGGACATGGACATGGTGGAGGATCTGGCGAGCAGGGACGAGGCCATCAAGGGGATCTGGTGCGTGCCGAAATACTCCAATCCGCAGGGGATCACGTATTCCGACGAGACGGTGCGCCGTTTTGCCAGGTTAAGGCCGGCCGCGAAGGATTTCCGCATCTACTGGGACAACGCTTACGGCGTGCATCATCTCTACGACATCGACCAGGACAATCTGGTGGAGATCTTAGCGGAATGCAAGCGGGCGGGCAACCCGGACATGGTATACAAATTCTGCTCCACGTCCAAGATCAGCTTCCCGGGATCCGGTGTGGCGGCGATCGCCGCGTCCGCCAATAACCTGGTGGAGATCAAGAAGCAGATGCAGATGGCGACGATCGGGCATGACAAGGTGAACCAACTGCGCCATGTACGGTTTTTTAAGGATATTTACGGGCTGACGGAGCATATGCGCAAGCACGCGGCCATCCTGCGGCCGAAGTTTGAGCTGATCCTCAATACCTTTGACCGGGAATTGAAGGGCAGGGACATCGGGACATGGATCGCGCCCAAGGGCGGGTACTTTATCGCGTTCGAGGCGCTGGAGGGCTGCGCGAAGGCGATCGTGGCGAAGGCGAAGAAGGCGGGCGTCACGATGACCCCAGCGGGCGCGCCTTACCCCTATGGGAAGGACCCGAAGGATTCTACCATCCGCATCGCGCCGACTTATCCGACGTTAGAGGACTTAGAGATCGCGACGGACGTTTTGGTTCTTTGCGTGAAGCTCGTGAGTATCGAGAAGATCTTAGAAGGGAAGTAGGGTACGGAAAGGGTGGAAAGAAGTGAAATTTAACGAAGGGGCAGCCAGTTGGGAGACGGTGATCTTCTTATATAATTCCGCTTTGAAGGAAGTCGGCACGAAACTGGATATCTTAAACGATGAATTTCGCCATATACACAATTACAATCCGATCGAATACATTAAGTCCAGGATCAAGACGCCGGAGAGCATCGTGAAAAAATTGAAGCGCCATGGGTACGAAAGCACCATTGACAACATGGTGCGCCATGTCAACGACATTGCGGGGATCCGGGTCGTCTGCTCGTTCACTTCCGATATTTACCGCCTGGCTGAAATGATCGGCAGGCAGAACGACCTGACGGTAGTCTCGATCAAGGACTATATCAAGAAGCCGAAGGAAAGCGGCTACAAGAGCTACCATATGCTGGTGACGGTTCCGATCTTTTTGACGGATGGCGTCGTAGACACGAAGGTGGAGATCCAGATCCGGACGATCGCTATGGATTTCTGGGCGAGCCTGGAACACAAGATCTACTACAAATTTGAAGGGAACGCGCCGGAGTATATCAGCCGCGACCTGCGGGAGTGCGCCGGGATCGTGTCGAAGCTGGACGCGAAAATGCTTTCCCTCAACGAGGCCATCCTGCAGGCCAGGAAGGAACAGAGCCAGGACGGTAACAGTTTAGCCTAGGACTTTGCACTTGCTGCAAAGTCCGTAACTGTGAGGACGGAGGCATAGCCCGGCTGGATTGACAAAGGGCAAAAAAGCGATTATAATCAAAGCAATATGAGCAGGGAGCGTTATGCAAAGGAGGATTGCATATGGCAGGGTTAAGGAAGGGCAAGGAAAAGAAAAATGGAAGGGCGTTTTTGGCAGGATTTTTGGCGCTGGCCGTGTGCCTGGCCGCGTTTCCGGCGGACGCGCGCGCGTTTGGGCAGGGCGGCGCAGCCTGGGAGAGCCGCGGGGAAAGCGCCGCGCAGGACGTAAGCAAGGACGACGCGAGCAAAAGCGACGGGAGCAAGAGCGACGGCAGCAAGGACGACGGGAGTAAAGATGACGGAAGCAAGGACGACGGCAGCAAAGATAGCGGCAGCAAAGCAGTGCGCGCGACGGGCATTAAGCTGAACAAGTCGAGCCTCACTTTGAAGAAAGGGAAATCCGCCACGCTAAAGGCGACCGTGCTTCCGGCGAACGCGACGAATAAGCGCGTTTCGTGGACGACTTCAAATAAAAAGACCGTGACGGTGAAGAACGGAAAAGTGACGGCCAAGGCGGTCGGCACGGCGAAGATCACGGCGCGGGCGGAAGACGGTGGGTTCATCGCGACCTGCAAGGTAACTGTGAAAGTCCCCGCGACGAAGATCGCCTTAAATAAGAAGAAGATCTATCTGGCTAAGGGCGCGCGCGCGAAGATCAGCACATCTGTAAAGCCCAAGGACACGACGGACAAGATTTCCTGGAAATCCTCGAAGCCGGGCGTGGCCGCAGTCTCCGGCGGCGTCATAACGGCGAAGCGGGCCGGGACGGCGACGGTAACGGCCAAGACATCCAGCGGGAAAAAAGCGACGGTGAAGGTCGTCGTCTCCAAGAAGCCGCTGGACGCGAAGAGCTTAAAGCTCAGCCGGAAGACGGCGCGCCTTGCCGTTGGGAAGACGTTAAAGCTCAAGGCGTCCGTGTCCCCGGCCGCGTCGACGGATATCGTCGAGTGGAAAAGCACTAACAAGAAAGTGGCGTCAGTGGACGCGTTTGGGATCGTGACGGCGAAAAAGGCCGGGACGGCGACGATCGTGGTAAAGACTTCCAGCGGGAAGAGAGCGGAATGCAAGATCACGGTTCCGGGCGTCGTGTTAAAGAGGACGTCCGCGACTGTCCGCGTGGGCAAGAAAGTCCAGATCGCAGTGAAGTTCTCCCTGGTGGCGGGGGACAAGATCAAGTCCTGCAGATCGTCCGACACAAGCGTCGCGACAGTGACGGACTCCGGGAAAGTAAGGGGACGGAGCGTCGGGACGGCGACTGTCACCGTGACGATGAAAAGCGGCGTGAAGGCAGAATTTAATGTAAAAGTAATAAGATGAGCGCGCCTTGCGGAACGATTGGATCGGTCGGCGCGTTTTAGGAGGAAGCGATGAAGCAGAAGAAAAAGCAGGAATTTAGCATCATGGAGATGTTCCAGGAAGGGGCCGCGGCCTTTTTCATCATCCTCATGGTGGGGCTGTTCCCCTTGTTTTACCAGGATAATTACATTGACATTTCCAGCGCGAAGCTGATATTTTTCCGGGCGTCCGCCGGAGGGCTTTTGGCATTGGAGATCATCTTTGCCGGGTTCGGTTGGCTTCAGGACACGCGGGAACGGGTGCAGATGGAGAGCAGGATCGGGAAGGGGAACGTGGCGGAGAAGCAAGGCGGCTTTAAAAGCCTGCTGCCGGAAGGCGGCGTGAAAGAGGCGCTGCGCGCTGTTCCGGCCAGGAGCTGGTTCATGCTCATGTTCCTCGTTTCCGTGATCATCGCGACGGTGTTTTCCGTATATCCAGGGGAATCCTTTCTGGGAACGGACGCCAGGAAATTAGGCGCGAACGTGTACCTGCTGTGCATTGCGACGTATTTCCTTCTGGGAAAGTACCTGCGGTTCAAACCGTGGATGGTGAAGGTGTTCTTAGCGGGGAACGCAGCAGTGTTTTTGCTGGCGGCCCTGAATTTCTGGGGGATCGACGCATTGGGTATGTACACGAACCTGGTGGAGAGCGATTACCCGTCCTTTATCAGTACGATCGGGAATATTGACGCGTGCGCCAATTACGCGTGCTTTGTCCTTCCGGTGGGCATGGCGCTGTACTTTTTGGAAAATGAGAGGAAGAATAAGATCCTTTACGGCGCGTTCCTCGTGCTTTGCTTTTACGGCTCTTACGCGACCAACGCCGATAGCTGGATCATCGGGGCGGGGACGTCCTTCCTTGTCATGTTCTGGTTCGCGATGAAGGACCACAAGCGCATGGCGAGATTTTTTGAGCTGTGCCTGCTGTTCTTTGGGAGCAGCCTGCTCATGAAATTATCTATTGCGCTGTTCTTCAATGAGGCGGATTACGGGAAGGCGTTCCGCGTAGGGCTGTTCCAGGCCGGGACGTTCCAGAAGATTTTGACGAGCGGGACGCTCCTGCTCCTTGAGGCGGTCGTGTTCGGCGCGGGGCTTTTTGCGGCGCGGACGGCTGAGAAGAAGGGATGGGATTTCCCATACCGCAAGGTCAGGAATGTGATCTTCGCGGTCTTTGGCGCGTTTGTGGCGCTTGCCGTCGTGCTGTTCTTTGTCGCGAACCTGGATGCGGAAAAGCAGTGGGAAGGGACGTTTCAGTGGATGAACCTTTTAAAGCTGACGGATGAGTTCGGGAGCAGCCGCGGGCTGTTCTGGAAACAGACGGTTCTGGCATGGAAGCAGCTCCCATTGGGGCGGAAGTTTTTCGGATATGGGCTGAATTGCTTCCATCAGTTCCTCTATCAGTATCAGGGCGAGATCATGAATACCCTTCCGGTGCGCGTCATCGACCCGCATAATGAGCTGCTTCTCTTTTTGTCCATCACGGGGATCTTCGGCACGATCGCTTACTTCGGCGCGCAGATCAGCACGCTGGTGGAATCGGCCAAGGCGTCGGGGAGCTGCCCGGCGGCGATCATTGGCGTGGCGGCTTTGTTCAGCTACCTTATGCAGGGGATGGTAAATAACCCGACCGTGTTCATCACGCCGAACCTGTTCCTGCTATTGGGAATCTTGCACGCGCTGTTGAAGCAGTGTAAGGAAAAAGAGGAAGATTCCGCGGCCGGGAAACGGAAGTCCTAAGCGGCCTTTGCCGTTCGGGATCCTGCGCGCGCAGTCAAGGCAGGGCAGGGAAAAAGAAGAAGATTCCGCAACAGGGCAGCCGGAAGGCTGAACTGTTGCGAAGCTTCGGAATGAGAAAGGGGCAGTATGCCGGGAAGTAAGAAAGCATTGGATTTGGCGGTTTCCATCGGGGAGACGATGTTGGAAAGCGGCGGCGAGATCTACCGCGTGCAGGAGACGGTAGGGCGCATCCTGGAAGCGTATGGGATCCGGGATTACCATGTCTTCGTCGTGACGAACGGCATCTTCGCGACGGTCAATGAGAGACAGGAGGACGCGGCGAGCATGGTGCGCTACGTCCCGATCGGGGAAGTGAATCTGCAAAAGATCGCGGATATGAACCAGCTATCGCGGGAGATCTGCACCGGAGAGTGCGGCATGGCGCAGGCGTTCCAGAGGCTGGGGCGGGGCAGGGGATCGGCGCAGGCGCCGGGCCTTGCCCTTGCGCTTGCCTGCGGCGTCGGAAGCGCGGGGTTCGCCTATCTTTTGGGCGCGCGGCTTGTGGACAGCGTCGTCTCGTTTTTCTTAGGGATGCTCCTGCAGGCGTTCCTGTCCCTTGCCTCGAACGGGCGCACGTCCAAATTTATCGTGAATATCGCGGGGAGCGCGCTTGTGACGGCGGGAAGCCTGCTCTTATATTGGATGGGGGCGGGGATCTTGTACGACAAGACCATCATTGGCGGGATCATGCGGCTGATGCCGGGCGTGGCTCTGACGACGGCGATCCGGGAGCTGTTCGACGGCGATTACCTCTCCGGCAGCATCCGGCTGTTTGACGCGCTTTTGACGGGCATATGCATCGCGATCGGGGTCGGCGCGGCCATCAAGGCGTGCCAACTGTTAGGCGGCGGGATGCTCCCGCTCTATGAGACGGCCAGGGATTACAATACGGCCCTTGGCGTCGGCGGGGTATGCGTCCAGGCGGCCGTGGCGATGGCGGCCACCATGGCGTTTGCGGTCCTGTTCCATGTGCCGAAGGGCGAGTATCCGTATTGCGCCCTGAACGGGGCGCTTGGCTGGATGGCCTACATCTATTGCATGGAGCGCGGCATGGGTCCCGCGATCTCCTGTATGTGGGCGGCCTTAGCGCTCACGCTGGCGGCGCGGGTCCTTTCCGCGATACGGAAAATGCCTGGCACCGTATTTTTGGTGACAGGCATTTTTACGCTGGTGCCGGGAGCCGGGATCTATTACGCCTCGTATTACCTGATCGTGGGCAACCTGGCCAGCTTTATGGAAAAGGGGATCGAAGCCTTTAAGATCGCCGGGGCGATCGCGCTCGGCATGATCTTTGGGCTTGCGCTCCCGCAGGGGTGGTTCAACCGATTAGGGAAATGGGTTCAGCGTTCGCATTTCCAGAAATAAGCACTGTAGGGGGGCAGCTCGCTCCCGCCGCCAAAGTCGTGCGGTTTCCCTGTGATCAGGTCGACCGCCTGCCCGCATTCCGCGTTGAAATGTGCGGTGTAAGGCTCGCCGTCCGCGTTGATGGCCACCAGGACGCGCTCATTTGCGGACTTGCGCTCAAAAATGCATTGCTTGTTGGTCAGGACGACCGAACGAAATTCTCCGTAGTTTAAGGCTTCGGAGGATTTTTTTGCCTTTGCGAGCATGGCGATCCAGTCGGTGAGGTCCGTCCATTCCGGCGTATCGAACGCCGGGCGCAAGGACGGGTCGCCGTCGGACTTGTTCCCTTTCACGCCCCATTCGCTTCCGTAGTATATGCAGGGGATCCCGGGCATACCGAAGCACAGCGCGTAGATGAGCGGCAGGTGCGCGGGATTGCCAAGGATGCTGGCGACGCGCGTGACGTCATGGTTGTCCACGAAGCTGAGCAGGTGCTTTCCGCGGTAGAGCGTCCAGTTCTCCGGCCCGAACTGGCGCAGCAGCGAGTGGACGATCTCGAATAAGTTCATGGAGTTGAAGCTGGAATACAGCCCCTTGTAGCACTCGTAGTTCGTGGCGGAGTGCAGCATGGAATCGTTCACAAGCTGGTTGTAGTCCCCGTGGAGCATCTCGCCCACCAGGAAAAAGTCTTCTTTTAAGCTGTCGCAGTGGCCGCGCAGCCGCCTTACGAAGTCGTGGTCCAGGCAATAGGCCACGTCCAGGCGCAGGCCGTCGATCCCCCACTCCTTTACCCAGAAAGAGACGCTCTCGAAGAGGTATTGGATGACTTCCTCGTTCCGGAGGTTTAATTTTACCAGGTCGTAATTGCCTTCCCAGCCTTCGTACCATAACCCGTCGCCATAATTGGAATTGCCGCCGAAGTTGATATGGAACCAATCCTTGTAGCGGGAGTTCTCGCGGTTCGCCAGCACGTCCTGGAACGCGAAGAAGCCGCGCCCGGCATGGTTGAACACGCCGTCTAAGACGACGCGGATGCCAGCCTCGTGCAGCGCGTCGCAGACCTCCTTGAAGTCTTCGTTCGTACCCAGGCGGACGTCGATCTTCCGATAATCCCTGGCGTTATACCCGTGCGTGTCGGATTCGAACAGCGGGGAGAAATAAACGGCGTTCACGCCAAGCTTCTCCAGGTGCGGGATCCAGTCCTTCACTTTTAAGATGCGGCTTTCGGCCACGCCGTCGTTCTCAAAAGGCGCGCCGCACAGCCCCAGGGGGTAAATTTGATAAAATACGCTTTCATATGCCCACATGATCCATAAGCTCCTTCCTTCTGACCTTAGGGATAAGGTCGTTCTTCCCCCTATTATAAAGAGAAATGCGGATTATGGCAAGGGGTATGCCATATCCTTTGTGCGGATTGTTGGTTTTTTGGCTGACAGACGTGACGGTTTTGTTTATAATGACGGGGTAACACATTCAAAAATCAATAAAGGAGGAGCATGGAATGAATCATGAAACTGAATTTAAGCCGTATATTCCGGCGGACAAAGTGCTGCCGGAACTTACGCCAACCTCAGTGATCTTGGGCATTATCCTCGCGGTCATTTTTGGCGGGGCGAATGCGTATCTGGGGTTGAGAGTCGGGATGACCGTATCGGCCTCGATACCGGCCGCGGTCATTTCCATGGGGATCATCCGCTTTGTCCTAAGGCGGGATTCCATCTTGGAGAACAATATCGTGCAGACCATTGGCTCTGCGGGGGAATCCCTCGCGGCAGGCGCGATCTTCACACTTCCGGCCTTATTCATGTGGGCGGCGGAAGAAGGGGACGCGATGCCGTCTCTGGTAGAGATCGCGTTGATCGCGCTGATTGGCGGCGTGATCGGCGTGCTGTTCATGATCCCCTTGCGCAGCGCGCTGATCGTGCAGGAGCATGGCAAGCTGCCGTACCCGGAAGGAAAGGCGTGCGCGGAAGTATTGGTGGCGGGCGAAGAGGGCGGCTCGAAGGCGGGCGTCGTATTCGCGGGCCTCGGGATCGCGGCCCTTTACAAATTCATCACGGACGGGTTGAAGGTGTTCCCGAGCGAAGTGGATTTTGAGATCAAGTCTTACAAAGGATCCGGCATCGGGATGGACGTGCTTCCGGCGCTCTTGGGCGTAGGCTATATCTGCGGGGCGAAGGTGTCGTCTTATCTGCTGGCGGGCGGCACGATCGGCTGGTTCGTCATCATGCCGCTGATCGCGCTTTTTGGCGGCGACCTCACCATCTACCCGGCGGACGCGCCGATCTCCGAGCTGGGCGCGTGGGGCATCTGGTCCTCGTATATCCGCTACATTGGGGCGGGCGCGGTTGCGGCCGGGGGCATCATCAGCCTGATCAAGAACCTCCCGCTGATCGTGAAGACGTTCCGGCAGGCCATGAAAGGATATGGCAGCAAGGGGAATGAGGCGAACAACCGCCTGAGCAAGGATATCCCGATGAATTTCGTGATCCTGGGCATCGGCGTCATGGCGATCGCGATGTGGCTGATCCCGGCGATCCCGGTGAACCTCCTGGGCGCGATCATAATCATCGTGTTCGGTTTCTTCTTCGCGACGGTGTCCTCCCGCATGGTAGGCATCGTGGGAAGCTCCAATAACCCGGTTTCCGGCATGGCGATCGCGACGCTTCTGATCACCACGATGATCCTCAAGGCGACCGGGACGGTCGGGATGAGCGGGATGGTGGCGTCCATTGCGATCGGATCCGTCATCTGCATCATCGCGGCGATCGCGGGGGATACGTCCCAGGACTTGAAGACGGGCTTCCTGGTAGGATCTACTCCGTGGAAGCAGCAGGCGGGCGAGCTGATCGGCGTAGTTGTTTCCGCAATCGCGATCGGCGGCGTGCTGTACCTGCTGAACGCGGCCTGGAGCTATGGCTCCACAGAGCTTCCGGCGCCGCAGGCGACCCTGATGAAGATGGTGGTAGAGGGCATCATGGGCGGCAACCTGCCCTGGACTCTCGTATTTTCCGGCGTGGGGATCGCGATCGTTGTAGAGATCCTTGGAATCCCGGTGCTTCCGTTTGCCGTGGGCCTGTACCTGCCGATCCATTTGAGCACGCCGATGATCGTGGGCGGCCTGATCCGGCTTTACTTTGATAAGAAAAAGATGGCGTCCGAGGACGAGCGCAAGGAGAAGGTGGAGAACGGCGTGCTGTATTCCTCCGGCCTGATCGCCGGGGAGGGCTTAGTCGGCATCCTGCTCGCGGTATTTGCGATCATCCCGTTCGGGAACGGGTCTTTGGGCAATGCGATCGACTTGTCCGAGAAATTTGGATTCAGCCTGGGGAATATCGGCGGCCTGGTGTTCTTCGCCCTGCTTGGCGCGACATTAGTAGGGTTTATCAGACGGGGGAAGACTCCCAAATCTATAGGCGGGAAGTAACATACGGGTATCAGTGGTGGGAGTCAATCCCCCATCTGATAAACGCTCCGCGAAGATGCGCAGAGATTCGGAACAGAAGATGTCTGCGGGAGCAGACCCGAATCTTGCGCCAAGACTCGCAAGCGAGTCTTGAATAAAGAGAAGAAAAAAGGAAAGTAAGATGTCAAAAAAGAAGGAGAACTATCTGGATTACGTCCCGCGCCCGAACGCCCTGTATGAGTGGAAAAAGAACCAGAAGGGCATGGTGGAGATCAAGGTGCATAACAGGGGCGTCATCAACAAGCTGGCCCAGGTCTTCTTCAAGAAGCCCAAGTACAGCTATATTGAGCTGGATGAGTTTGGGACGTTCGTCTGGGAGAACATGGATGGGGCAAGCTCCATTTATGAGATCGGCGTGAAAGTAAGGCAGCGGTTCGGGGAGCAGGCTGAGCCGATTTATGGGCGGCTGGCGCAGTTTGTCAAGATCTTGCACAACAATCACTTCATCGTATATGCGAACAAGGTGAAAGGGAAGGGGCAGGCTGACTGAAACAGGGAATTCCGTTGCGGAGCCTGGCTTCCGGATCCTGAGACATAAGAAAAGGCGCTTCCGAGCGATTCGGAAGTGCCTTTTCTTAGGATCAAGGCTCGATGCCCATTACGGATCGAGCCGGGAGCCTTTTCCCATCTGATCGGCCGTTACGCGCGGCTCATTTCTTTTGATTTCCTTACGCAGGCGCGCTGCGCGCTGATGACAGCGTCCCGCAGCCCTTTTTCCTCCAGGACGGCGACGGCCTCGATCGTCGTGCCACCGGGGGAACATACGGCGTCTTTGAGCGCGCCTGGGTGCGTCCCGGTCTCCAGAACCATCTTTGCGGAGCCGAGGACGGACTGCGCGGCGAATTTGTATGCCTGCGCGCGCGGCATCCCGTCCGCGACGGCCGCGTCCGCCATGGCCTCTAGGAACAGGTAGACATAGGCGGGAGAGGAGCCGGACACGCCGACGACGGCGTCCATCAGCCCTTCCGGGACGACCTCGCATTTCCCGAAGCTCTCAAAGATCGCGACGGCCTGCGCAAGCTCGGCCTCTGTCACCTGGCTGTTCGCGCAGAGCGCGCTCATGGACTCGCCTATCAGCGCGGGCGTATTGGGCATGGCGCGCAGCAATTTCAGCTCGCGGCCAAAGAGTCCCTCGATCGCGGCGATGGATTTCCCGGCGGCGATCGAGATCACCAATGCGTCTTTTACGTCGTCCTTTACTTCCGCGATAACTTCCGCGAGAAGGTGGGGCTTGACGGCAAGGAAGAGGATATCCGCCTGCTTTGCGGCCTCCCGGTTGTCTTGCGTCGCGCGGATGCCGAACCGCTCCTGCAGGGAAGCGACGGTTTTTTCTGTCTTGGCGGTGGCGACGATCTGATTTTTCCCGGCGATCCCGGAGGAGAGAAGCCCCCCGATGATCGCGCTCGCCATATTGCCTCCGCCAAGGAATGCGATCTGCCCGTCCATTTTTAGAAATCAGTCAGGTCAGCGGCCCTTCTCTCAAGGAAAGCGGTCATGCCTTCCTTCTTGTCATGAGTCGAGCAGGTGATCCCGAACAGGTTCGCTTCCATCTCAACCGCGTTCTTGATGTCCATGTCGTAGCCGTTGTTGATCGCGGCCTTTGCGATGGAAACGGCGTAGCTGCCCTTGGAGATGATCTTAGCGGCCATCTTCTTGGCAGTGTCCATCAATTCTTCCTTTGCGACGACTTTGTTGACAAGGCCGATGCGGTATGCTTCCTGCGCGTCGATGTTGTCGCAGGTGAAGATCATCTCTTTCGCGCGGCCCATGCCGACTAAGCGCGCTAAGCGCTGTGTGCCGCCGAAGCCCGGGATGATGCCAAGCCCGGTTTCCGGCTGCGCGAAGGTCGCGTTGTCGGAAGCGATGCGGATGTCGCACGCCATGGCGATCTCGCAGCCGCCGCCGAGCGCGAAGCCGTTGACAGCGGCGATCGTCACCTGGCGCATATTCATCAGCTTGAAGAACGGCTCTGCGGCCCTCATGCCGAACGCGCGCGCCTCAGCCGCGCTGAAGTTCACCATTTCGGCAATGTCCGCGCCCGCGACGAAAGATTTGTACGGGTTGTCCTTCTTGTCCGGGCCTCCGGTCAGGATGACGACCTTGACGTCGTCCCGCGCCTCGATCTCAGACAGGACGGCATTCAGCTCGTCAAGCGTCTCGCTGTTTAACGCGTTCAGCGCGCCAGGCCTGCTGATCGTGAGGACGGCAATCTGATCCGCTACGTCTAATTTTAAATTGTTCATGGGTAAAACCTCCTAAAAAATATAAGTGATCTGGTAACTATGAAGGTGCTGGATAGTTACAGGATTCGTATGTTTACTATATAACTTTGCCCAAAAAATGTCAAGACTTCGGGAGATGCACGAACAGCTTGCTGATGCGGTTCTTTTCCACGGCCTCCACGCGCAGGGACACCCCTTCCGGCGTGGTGATGGATTCGCCCGTTTCCGGCAGGTGGTCCAAGCGGCCGATGAGGTAGCCGCCGATAGAGTCGTAATCTTCGGAATTTAAGTCCAGGCCCAGGCGGCTGCAGAAATCCTCCAGGTTCATGGAACCTTTTACGATATATTCGGATTCGCTCAGCTTCTGGATGGGTTCTTCCTCGTCCATATCGTATTCGTCGCGGATCTCCCCGACGATCTCCTCCAACAGGTCCTCCAGCGTGACAAGCCCGGCGGTCGCGCCGTATTCGTCTAAGACGATTGCGATGTTGATGGAGGACTTGCGCATTTCCATGAAAAGGTCGGCCGTATTCTTATGCTCGTACGTGTAGTAAGGCTTGCGCAGGATGCTGCGGACCGAGAACCGCTCCTTGTCCTCGCATAAGAGCAGATCCTTCATGTTGACGATGCCGACGACGTTGTCCGTCGAATCCTCATAGACGGGAAGCCGGGTGTACTTGTCCTCCCGGAAAATGGCGATCAGCTCGTCGTACGTGCTGTCGATCTGCGCGAACGTCATGTCGATGCGGGGGATCATGACTTCCTTGGCCTGCGCGTCCCCGAAATCAAAGACGTTGTTGATGATCTCGCGCTCCTCCGTCTCGATGACGCCCTCCTCGTGGCCCACGTCCACGATCGTGCGCAGATCGTCTTCCGTCATGGCGCTCGGCGCGCCGTCGGCGTTGGCGTGGAGCAGCCGGAGGAACCCGCCGGAGAGCTTGTTGATCAGGAAAATGACGGGGGTGAGCAGCTTCATCAGCAGGCTGATCACGCCCGCGTAGGCAAGGGAGATGCGGTCGGCGTGGATCGTGGCGAGGGTCTTAGGGGAGATCTCGCCAAAGATCAGGACCAGCACCGTCAGGACCCCGGTCGCAAGCCCCGCGCCCGCGCTCCCGAACGCTTTCATGGCGAGGGCGGTCAGGATGGACGATGCCGACAGGTTCACGATGTTGTTGCCGATCAGGATGGCACTCAGCATCTTGTTGGGGTCTTCCGTGATCTCCAGAGCTTTTTTCGCTTTTTTGTTCCCTTCCTCCGCCATCCCGCGGAGCCGTATCTTGCTGGCGGTCATCAGGGCTGTTTCCGCGGAGGAAAAAAAGGCGGAGAGCAGCAGCAAGACGACCACGATGAGTATCTGTAAGGCGTCGCTTGTGTCCAAGTGCATCGCTCCTTCCTGGAAGATCGCCGGGGCCGGAAAGCTTCGGCCGGCGTTTCCTATAATATAGCGGAAGCCGGGCCGTTTTGCAAGAAGTTTCTGAAAATCCGTAAGGAGGAACTATTACAAACTTTGCGATGGCTTGGCATACTTGGGTGGGAGGCGGAATAAGATGATAGAGGGAAAAGGAGGAACTTATGGGAAAGGGAAAGAAGATCAAAAAAGATCCCAGGCAGGAGGAGGGGAGGACGGGGGCGTCGGTGCTGTCCGTCTTAAAGATCCTGCTGGCGATGTATCTTGTGACGGGCGCGCTGCTCCTGGCACTGGCCGCCCTGCTCTACAAGATGCATCTGAGCGAAGGCGCGGTCTCCATCGGGATCGTCGTCATTTACGTGGCGTCCGGGTTCATCGGCGGATTTCTTGCCGGGAAGACCATGAGATCCAGGCGGTTCTTGTGGGGGATGGCGATGGGCGGGTGCTATTTTTTGGTGCTGGTGATCGGTTCGGTCGCGTTCCAGCGCGGGGTCAGCATGGACTTAGCGCGGGCCGTCACGACATTTGCCTTATGCGCGGCGTCCGGGATGGCCGGGGGGATGGCGAGCTAGGCCATGGCGGCCGTTCGGCTTTCCGACTGCCGCAACAGGAAAGCCGGAGGCTGAACGGCCCTGACCAGGCTTCACAGTTACGGTGTAAACTTTTCCTAATTTTTTCTTTCCATATGGGGAAAAATGTGTTATACTAACACTATTATTGCATAGAAAGGAAGTAAGGAAGATGAAACACGTAAAAACATTAAGCACAAAGAGGCTGCAGGACACGGTGCGCAAGGGCGGCTGCGGGGAATGCCAGACTTCCTGCCAGTCCGCATGCAAGACAAGCTGCACGGTGGGGAACCAGAGCTGCGAGAACAAATAACAGGAGAAAAGCCATACATTTTGCAATGGACCGTTCGCCCAGACGAGCGGTCGTTTGCAGTTCCGGCTTAGAAAGCGAGGAAGGGCAGTGGTTCACCAGTATAAGAACAACGGGTATAACATTGTCTTGGATGTGAACAGCGGGGCGGTGCATGTGGTCGACGATCTGGCCTATGACATGATCCCGCTGTTTGAGGGAAGCACAAAAGAGGAGATCGTGCGCAGCCTTTGCCAGCGTTACCCGAAGGAGGAGATCGAGGAAGGCTACGGGGAGCTGCGGGAATTGAAGGAGTCCGGGCAGCTTTTCACGGAGGACGCCTACGAGGGGTACATCGGGCGGCTCGCTAAGCGGCCGACTGTCGTGAAAGCGCTGTGCCTGCACGTTTCCCATGACTGCAACCTCGCCTGCCGCTATTGTTTCGCGGAAGAGGGCGAGTATCATGGCAGGCGGGAGCGGATGCCGTTTGAGGTGGGGAAGGCCGCGCTGGACTTTTTGGTCGCGAATTCCAAGAACCGCCGCAATCTGGAAGTCGATTTCTTCGGCGGGGAGCCGCTGATGAATTTCGGGGTGGTAAAGCAGCTTGTGGCGTACGGGCGGGAGCTGGAGAAGTCCCACGGCAAGAACTTCCGCTTCACGCTGACGACGAACGGCGTGCTTTTGGACGAGGAGGCCATGGAGTTCTGCAACCGCGAGATGGCGAACGTCGTGCTGAGCCTCGACGGCAGGAAGGAAGTCAACGATAAGATGCGCCCGTTCCCGAACGGCGCGGGGAGCTACGACCTCATCACGCCGAAGTTTTTGGAGTTCGCAAAGCGCAGGAAGCAGGAAAAATATTACGTCCGGGGGACTTATACGCACGACAGCCTGGATTTTTCCAGGGACGTCCTGCATCTGGCGGACCTGGGGTTCCGGCAGATCTCCGTCGAGCCTGTGGTGGCGCAGCCGACGGAAAGCTACGCGATCAGGGAAGAGGATCTGCCGTACCTTTTTGCGGAGTACGACAAGCTCGCCGCGGAGATGGTAGAGCGCGAAAAGCGCGACCGGAAAGAGCCGGACCCATCCCGGCGCGAGGGCTTCCAGTTCTTCCATTTCATGATCGACTTAGAGGGCGGCCCCTGCGTGGCGAAGCGGCTATCCGGCTGCGGCTCAGGGACGGAGTATCTTGCGGTCACGCCGCGGGGGGATCTGTATCCCTGCCACCAGTTCGTGGGGCAGGAAGGGTTCCTCATGGGGAACGTGTACGAAGGAATTCAAAATATAGAGTTGCAAAATGAATTTAAGTGTTGTAATGTATATGCGAAGGAAAAGTGCAGGAATTGTTTCGCGAGGTTTTATTGCAGCGGAGGCTGCGCGGCCAATTCCTACCAGTTCCATGGGAACATCGCGGACGTTTACGAGATCGGCTGCGAGCTGCAGCGCAAGCGCGTGGAATGCGCCATCATGATAAAGGCCGCGCTCGCGGAGTGATCTTCTGCCGGACGCCCGGACGTTCCGGATCGCGGAAGGGGGACGCAGATTGAGGAAGCGTTTCCTGAAAAATAAAGACAAGAGAGGAAGAAACCATGAAAAAAAGTAATGCATTAGGGATTCTGGTCCTGATCCTGGCAATTATGGCCGGGATGACCTGGTATGCAGGGACGATCGTCTCGACGGTCGGCGTGGGCGAGAGCCGCAACATCAAGCTGGGCCTGGACCTGGCGGGCGGCGTGAGCATCACCTACCAGGCGGTTGACGAGAATCCGTCCAGCGAGGACATGGACGACACCGTCTACAAGCTGCAGAAGCGTGTGGAGGCGTACAGCACGGAGGCTTCCGTGTACCAGGAAGGCAATAACCGCATCAACATCGAGATCCCGGGCGTTTCTGACGCGAACGCCATTTTGGAGGAGCTTGGCAAGCCGGGTTCTTTAGAGTTCCAGGACGAGGACGGGAACACGCTCGTGAGCGGGACGGACATTTCGGACGCGCAGCCCAACTCCTACAATGACAATACGGGCATGCGCCAGTATGTGGTGGAGCTGACCTTAACGAGCGAGGGCGCGGAAAAGTTCCAGGCGGCGACAGCCGCGAACGTCGGGAAGACGATGCCGATCGTTTACGACGGGGAGGTCATCAGCAGCCCGACGGTAAATGCAGAGATCAGCGGCGGCAGCGCTGTGATCGAGAACATGGAGAGCTATGACGCGGCAAAAGAGCTGGCCTCCACGATCCGCATCGGCTCGCTGTCTTTGGAGCTGGAAGAGATCCATTCCAAGGTGGTCGGCGCGCAGTTGGGAGAAGAGGCGATCTCCACGAGCCTGACGGCGGCGCTGATCGGCCTGATTCTGGTCATGCTGTTCATGATCGTGACGTACCGCATTCCGGGCTTTGCGGCCAGCCTTGCGCTCGTCCTTTATTCTGCGCTGACGATCTGGGCACTGTGGATCTTTGACATCACGCTGACTTTGCCGGGCATCGCCGGGATCATCCTTTCCATCGGCATGGCGGTCGACGCGAACGTCATCATCTTCGCCCGGATCCGGGAGGAGATCGCGGCCGGGAAATCGACAAGCTCCGCGATCAAGGTAGGCTATGAGAAAGCCCTTTCCGCGATCGTGGACGGCAATATCACGACGCTGATCGCGGCCGTCGTGCTGGGGATCCGCGGATCCGGCTCGGTCAAGGGCTTCGCTTACACGCTCGGCATCGGCATCGTGCTGTCCATGTTCACGGCCCTGGTCGTAACGCGCTGGCTGATGAGGTGCTTCTATGCGCTTGGCGCGAAGGACGTGAAGTTCTACGGCATGGCGAAGGAGCGCAAGACCATCAATTTCTTGAGCAAGCGCGTGGTCTTCCTGGCGATCTCCGCGGCAGTCATCTGCGTGGGCTTCGTCGCGATGGCGGTCAACGGCGCGAACGGCAACAACATCCTGAATTACAGCCTGGATTTCGTGGGCGGCACGTCCACGACCGTGACGTTCAACGAGGATTATTCCATTGAGGAGATCGACGAGAAGGTCGTTCCGCTGGTGGAGGACATCACGAAGGACGGCAACGTGCAGACGCAGAAGATCGAAGGGACGAACCAGGTCGTGATCAAGACGCGATCCCTGGAGCTGTCCGAGCGTGAAGAGCTGAATCAGGTGCTGGAAGATGAGTTCGACGTCGATGAGAGCGGGATCACCGCGGAGAATATCAGCTCGACGGTCAGCTCGGAAATGAAGTCCGACGCGATCTGGGCGGTCATCATCGCGACGATCTGTATGCTGATCTATATCTGGTTCCGGTTTAAGGACATCCGTTTTGCGGGGAGCGCCGTGATCGCGCTGCTGCATGACGTGCTGGTGGTGCTTACGTTCTATGCGCTGGCGCGCGTGTCGGTCGGGAACACCTTTATCGCATGCATGCTGACGATCGTGGGTTACTCCATTAACGCGACGATCGTCATCTTCGACCGCATCCGCGAGAATTTGGGCGGCGCGAAGAGGTCGGATCCGGATAGTCTGATGGAAGTGGCGAACCGAAGCATCACGCAGACGCTGACGAGGAGCATCAATACTTCCCTGACGACCTTCATCACGGTATTCATGATCTTTATCCTGGGCGTTACCTCGATCAAAGAGTTCGCGCTCCCGCTGATGGTGGGCATTATCTGCGGCGCATATTCTTCCGTATGCATTACGGGCGCGCTGTGGTATATTTTCCGGACGAAGTTTGCGAAGAAATAAAGGAATATAAGATTTTGCAAGACAGATATGGCATGAGGCCCGGGGAAAGGATCTCATGCCATATTTTTGTCAGATGGGAAAAGACCCGCGGGCGGGCCTTGAAGAATGGGGAAGCAGGCGGGATTTTCAGGACGCCGTCTGGCGCTGCGCTTTCGCGCCCGTCCGGTAGAGGAAGAGACCCGCCGCCGTCACGCCGGCGGAAGCGACCAGGATGAGCAGGTGCAGGGGGATGGAATCTTCGGCGTAAAAGAAAGCCTCCGGCAGGAACGTCCCCAATAGGTTGAACAGGAGATGGAACAGGATGGATAAAAACAGGCTGCCGCCCGCGTAGCAGACGTAGCCAAGGAACAGCCCGGCGACGAAGGCGTACGTCCCCTGGATCATATTTCCATGGAACAGGCCGAACAGGAACGCCTGGAAGAGATTCGCCAGAAAAAACGGCATGGCCTTTAAGGCGTATCGCATGGTGACGCCGCGGAAGATCAGCTCTTCGCTGATCGGGGCGATGATGACGCCGTAAAGGACGATCAGGGGCGTCACCTCGCCAAACCCGGCACTCTCCATCAGTTTTTCATAGGAGTCGAGCCACGCAGGGTTGACGGCGGCAAGGAGGGCGACCAGATAATTGGATAAGTACTGCAGCCCAAAGGCTAAAAGAATCAGCCCGGCGAGCATGCGCAGGTTCAGGAGGGAGGACGCCTTCCGGTGCGGCCGGTTTTTGCGGACAAATCCCCACCAGTACCAAAATCCCAGGGCGAGGGCGGCCGTCACGGCGTAAATGGCGGACAGCAGGGTGAAGAACTGGCTGTCGTCAATGGCGGAACTGACGACGCGGATCAGCCTTTCGGCGTCGGAGAGGATGGCCGGGTCAGGCAGCACGGCGAGGGCTATGAGCAGCAGGATCCCGGCGAATGAGACGGCAAGCTGGATGCCGAAGGCAAGAAGCACGGGAAGAAGGCAGAATAAGACGCTTCCGATTTTTTTTAAGATTTTCATGGCAATACTTCCTTTCTGGGCGGGCCGCGCGTAACAGAAAAGCAGGAGGCTTCTCTGTTATGGAATGCGCCCGCGATCTGAGGCTATTATACCATCTCGACTATCGTCTCGATGGAGATACTCGTCAAATGCCTCTTGACGCAAGCGTCATCGGCGCTTTCCTCGTTATTATACCATATCTGCTCCGCAGATACGGTATGTGGCGCTGGATGCCACTCCGCTCGCGCTCCGGGCGGTATAATGTCTATCGACATTATACCATATGGGCATGAAAAGGAAAAGCGAAATGAGCCGGATTCCGTAACGTTTAGCCCAGGACTTTGCACTTGCTGCAAAGTCCGTAAGAACGTGTAAATTTTGCCGAGTGGGAATCCGGCTCTTTGCCGAAGGCAAACTTGAAATGAGCCGGATTCCGTAACTGTGAAGCCGAAGGCTGAACAGTTACAAAATATCGGAAAGATTCCGATATTACATAAAAAGGAAAAGAGGAGGCGGCGATATGGCGGCATTTGAACGTGTGTCATCCGGCATACCGGAGATGGACAAGGCCCTTGACAATATCCGGTTGGGGGACAACGTGGTATGGCAGGTGACAAATTTAAGAGAATTTCAGTTATTCTTGAACCCTTATGTGGAGCAGGCGATCCGGGACGGGCGGAATCTGGTCTATATCCGGTTCGCTTCCCACGAGCCTTTGCTGGAGGCACGGGACGGGCTGCGGATCATCCCGGTGGAACTGTCGCACCGTTTTGAGGATTTCACGGTTAAGATACATAATCTGATCGAGCGCGAGGGGCGGGACGCCTTTTATGTGTTCGACTGCCTTTCGGAGCTGCAGACGGCATGGGCGACGGATCTGATGATGGGGAACTTTTTCCGCGTCACCTGCCCGTTCCTGTTCCAGTTGGACACGGTGGCTTTTTTCCCGCTGATCCGAGGGAAGCATTCCTTTAAGGCGATCGCAAAGATCCGGGACACGACGCAGCTCCTTTTGGACGTGTATTCGGATGGCCCGCAGGTGTATGTGAGGCCGTTAAAGGTCTGGAACCGCTATTCCGAGACGATGTTTTTGCCGCACGCCTACGACAGGGAGAGCGGCGCGTTCCTGCCGCTGGAGGAGGGCGTGCAGGTGAGCCGCTTCTACCGGGCGATGAATGACGGCCGCGTCTCGGAGGCGGATCAGAACGTGGACAGTTGGGACCGGTTGTACCGCCAGGGGATGGACGTGTCGGACGCGTGCGGCAGGATGTGCGACATCATGATGACGCGCGACGACCGGATGCGCAAGCTGATCAAGGCGCATTTTGGGCCGGAGGATTATTTTGAGATCCGGGGCCGCATGATCGGGACGGGCATGATCGGCGGGAAGGCCTGCGGGATGCTTTTGGCGCGGAAGCTGATCGAAAATAAGGCGCCGGGGCTGTATGCGAAATTAGAGCCGCATGACTCCTTTTATATTGGATCGGACGTCTTTTACGCGTTTATCGTGCATAACGACTTCTGGGACCTCCGCGTCCGGCAGCGGGAGAAGGAGGAATATTTCAGCCTTGCCCCGGCGTTTGCGGAATGCTTCCGGAAGGGCAGCTTTTCCGACACGGAGCGGGAGCAGTTCCTGCGCCTGCTGGATTACTATGGGCAGGATCCGATCATCGTGCGCTCCAGCAGCATTTTGGAGGACGGGTTCGGGAATGCGTTCGCAGGAAAATACGATTCTGTTTTTTGCGCCAACAGCGGGAGCATAGAGGAGCGGCTGCATGAATTTGAGGAAGCGGTGAAGACGGTCTATGCAAGCACGATGAGCGCGTCCGCCCTGGATTACCGCCTGCGACGAGGATTGGCCGGACGGGATGAGCAGATGGCAATCCTGGTGCAGCGCGTGTCCGGGTCGCGTTATGGGGAATTTTTCATGCCTTGCACGGCGGGGGTGGGCTATTCCTACAGCCCGTACCGCTGCTTTGAGGAGATCGACCCGAAGGCCGGGATGCTGCGGCTTGTCATGGGGCTTGGGACGGGGGCGGTGGACCGGGTGCAGGGATCGTATCCGCGCCTTGTCAATTTGGACAGGCCGGAACTGGTGACGGCAGTCACCAGCAGCGAGAGGCACCAGTTCTCGCAGCGACGGGTGGACGTGATCGATTTGGAGAAAGGGGAGTTCGAGGGGAAGGACGTCTCCTGGGTCGAGGAGCGGCTTCCCACTTACTTGCGGCGCCTCCTGTTCGAGCATGACACCGATGCGGAAACGGCGTTCCGCAACCGGGGGCAGAGGCGGGACGTGCTTTTCGCGTCGTGCGCGGGGCTTGTGAGGAACGCCGGGCTGATGGCGGATATGCGGGAGCTTTTGGCCGTGATCCAGGAGGAGTACCAGTATCCGGTCGATATCGAATACACCATCAACCTGTCGGAGAACGGAGAATATATCATCAACCTGCTCCAGTGCCGCCCCCTGCAGGTGGCGCACGACCGGGAGACGGTCGCCATGCCGCGGGACGTAAGCCCGGATCAGGTGTTCTTAGCGTGCAGCCATGCGTCGATGGGGCTGTCGAAAAAGATCATGCTGGATTATGTCGTGCTGGTGGACCCGGTCGGCTACTACCAGATGGAGTACAACGAAAAATACCGCGTGGCGAGGGCGATCGGGACGATCAACCGCCATTTCCGGGACAGCGGGAAGCGTCTGATGCTGCTGGCGCCGGGGCGGATCGGGACGTCTTCGCCGGAGCTTGGCGTGCCTACGAGCTTCTCGGACATCAGCGAGTTTGACGTGATCTGCGAGGTGTCGGAGTCGCGGGCGGGCTATATGCCGGAGCTTTCGTACGGCAGCCATATTTTCCAGGATCTGGTGGAAGGGGATATTTTGTACGCCGCGGTATTTGAGAACGAGAAGACGCTGGCGTATGCGCCGGAGAAGGTGAAGGGGCTGCCCAACCTCCTGACGGACTTCTGCCCGGACGACGGGGAGATCGGTCAGATCCTGGGCGTCTACTGCGTGTCCGGGATTGGCGCCTGCCTCTACCACGACATGAAGAGCGAGGCCCTGCTCTGCCTGATGGGCGGATCCCGCGGCGAGAGCGAGGAAGGTTGAGTGGAGTAACAGTTCAGCCCAGGACTTTGCACTTGCCGCAAAGTCCGTAAGAATATGTAAATTTTGCCGAGTGGGAATCCGGCTCTTTGCCGAAGGCAAAGTGGATTTGATTTTTGGGAAACCATTGCAATTTTTTCCCATTTAGTATAAGATACAAAAGGGTAACGGGGAAGCCGCGGGGCTGAATCGTTGCGCAAAAGGAATAGGGATCCGGGGGCGGCCCCGGCATTGGATGACAGGAGGAATCATTATGAAAAAGAACAGAATCACAGCAGTTTTGCTCGCGGGCGCGATGGCGCTCGGGCTTATTGGGTGCGGCGGCGTGCCGGAGAACCAGGTGCATTCCATGGAGGACATGGCGGGAAAGAAGATCGGCGTGCAGCTCGGGACGACCGGGGACACGTATGTGACCGACGAGTTTGAGGAGGATTCCGAGACGACGATCGAGCGGTACAAGAAAGGCTCGGACGCGGTTCAGTCCTTAAAACAGGGGAAGATCGACTGCGTCGTCATTGACTCCGAGCCGGCGAAGGCGTTCGTGGAGCAGAACGACGACCTGAAGCTGTTGGATACCGAGTACGCGAACGAGGAATACGCGATCGCGATCTCCAAGGACAATGCGGATCTGAAAGAGAAGATCAACGCGGCGTTAAAGGAGCTGAAAGAAGACGGCACGTTAGAGCAGATCGAGGCGAATTACATCGGGGACGACACGCAGGGGACCTGCCCGTACGAGTCTCCGGAAGGCACGGAACGCCCCAACGGCACGCTGACGATGGCGACCAACGCGGCGTTCAAGCCGTATGAGTATTACGACGGGAGCAAGATCGTCGGGATCGACGCGGAGATGGCTTTGGCCGTTGCGGATAAGCTGGGGATGGAGCTTGAGATCGTGGACATGGATTTCGACGCGATCATCAACGCGGTCCAGTCCGGGAAAGCGGATATCGGGGTGGCCGGGATGACTGTCACGGAGGATCGGCTCAAGACGGTTGATTTCACGGACACTTACGCGCAGGCGAAGCAGGTGATCATTGTAAGGGCAAAATAGGAGGAGCGCCATTGCAGAAGATAATCGATGAGTTTTCATTGAATTTCATAGAGGACGACCGGTATCGCTATATCCTGGAGGGGCTTGGCAACACGGTCTTGATCTCGTTTTTGGCGGCCCTCGTCGGGATCGCCCTGGGCTTTCTTGTGGCGATCATCCGTTCCAACCATGACAAGACGGGGCATATGAAGGCGGCGAACGCCGTCTGCCGCGTGTACCTTACCGTAGTGCGCGGGACGCCGACGATGGTGCAGCTATTGATCATCTATTACGTGGTGTTCGCGTCGGTCAACGTATCGAAGGTGTTCGCGGCGGTGGCGGCGTTCGGGTTAAATTCCGGCGCGTACGTGGCGGAGATCGTCCGCTCCGGGATCATGTCCGTGGACGAAGGGCAGTTTGAGGCGGGCCGGAGCTTAGGGCTGAATTACCGGAAGACCATGCGCTACATCGTCATGCCGCAGGCGTTTAAGAACGTGCTTCCGGCGCTGGGCAATGAATTTATCGTCCTGCTGAAGGAGACATCCATCAGCGGCTATATCGGGCTGACGGACTTGACGCATGGCGGCGACATCATCCGCGGGATCACGTTCTCTGCGTTCATGCCGCTGATCTTAGTCGCCCTGATCTACCTGCTGATGGTGACGGTCCTCTCTTATGGGGTAAACCGTCTGGAGAGGAGGCTTCGTGCCAATGAACGGTGAGGTATTGCTTGAAGTGAGGGGGCTTGAGAAGAGCTTTGGCGGCCACAAGGTGCTGCGCGGCATCCATACGCAGATCCGGCGCGGGGAGGTCGTGGCGATCATCGGGCCTTCCGGCTGCGGGAAGTCCACGTTCCTGCGCTCGCTGAACCTGTTGGAGACGCCGACGGGCGGGAGCGTCCTGTTTGAAGGGAAGGAGATCACGGCCCCGGGCGTGGACGTCGATGAAGTCCGCCAGAAGATCGGGATGGTATTCCAGCAGTTCAACTTGTTCGCCAATCTGACGATCCGGGACAACATCACGCTTGCCCCGGTAAAGCTCGGCCTGATGGGGAAAGAAGAGGCGGGCAGGCGCGCGATGGAGCTGTTGGAGCGCGTCGGGCTTCCGGAAAAGGCGGACGCCTATCCCGCGATGCTTTCCGGCGGGCAGAAGCAGCGGATCGCCATCGCGCGTTCCCTGGCCATGAACCCGGACGTCATGCTGTTCGACGAGCCGACGTCGGCGCTGGATCCGGAGATGGTCGGGGAAGTCTTAGGATTGATGCGGGAGCTTGCGAAGGACGGCATGACCATGGTCGTGGTCACGCATGAGATGGGGTTCGCGCGGGAAGTGGCGTCGCGCGTCCTGTTCATAGACGAGGGCGTCATCTGCGAGGAGAACGCGCCGGAGGAATTTTTCGGAAACCCGAAAAACCAGCGGCTGCGGGAATTTTTGTCGAAAGTCCTGTAGGGCCAGGCGGGGATCCGCCCCGCGAAAGGCGGTCGGGAACGGATGGGATCCGCGGCAGAGAAGCCGGAGGCGGAGCGGATCTCCGGGCGCGCCGAGGGGATGCCGACGGCCGGATTTGGGATCGGAGGGAGGAATATGGCGTTTGCGCATCTGCACGTCCATACGGAGTACAGTCTTTTGGACGGCTCGAACAAGATCGGGGAGTACGTCGCCCGCGTGAAGGAGCTGGGCATGGACGCTGCGGCGATCACGGATCATGGCGTGATGTACGGCGTCATTGATTTTTACCGCGCGGCGAAGGCGGCGGGCGTCAAGCCGATCTTAGGCTGCGAGGTCTACGTCGCGCCGGGGTCGCGGTTTGACCGGGAGCAGACGGCGGGGGAAGAGAGGTATTTCCACCTGATCCTGCTTGCGGAAAACGACAAGGGCTATCACAACCTGATGAAGGTCGTCTCGCGCGGGTTCACGGAAGGATATTATTATCGGCCCCGGGTGGACCGGGAAGTTCTGGAGGCTTACCATGAGGGGCTGATCGCTTTAAGCGCCTGCCTTGCCGGGGAAGTGCCGAAGCTGCTTGCCAGGGGAGCCTACGAAGAGGCGAGGGAAGCGGCGCTCTGGCACGAGAGGACGTTCGGGCATGGAAATTATTTCCTGGAGCTGCAGGATCATGGGATCTTGGAGCAGCAGAACGTGAACCAGCAGCTCCTCCGGCTAAGCAGCGAGACGGGCATTCCCTTAGTGGCGACGAACGACGTGCATTACACGTACGCGGAGGACGTGGAGCCGCATGATATCCTGCTCTGCATCCAGACCGGGAAAAAGCTTTCCGACGAGAACCGGATGCGCTACGAGGGCGGGCAGTATTTCGTGAAATCGGAAGCGCAGATGGCGGAACTGTTCCCCTATGCGCCGGAGGCTTTGGAGAATACGGCGAAGATCGCGGAACGCTGCAACGTGGAGATCGAGTTCGGCGTGCCGAAGCTGCCCAGATACGACGTGCCGGAAGGGTACACGTCCTGGGAATACTTAAACGAGCTGTGCCGGGAGGGGTTCGCGCGCAGGTATCCGGCGAAGGACGGCATGGTGAAGATCCCCGACCGGGCGAAGGACGTCCCGCTCGCGGAATTGGAGCGGCAGTTGACGTACGAGCTTGGGATCATAAGGCAGATGGGCTATGTGGATTATTTCCTCATCGTGTGGGACTTCATCCACTTCGCCAGGAAAAACGGCATCGCGGTGGGGCCGGGGCGCGGGAGCGCGGCAGGCTCGGTCGTGGCGTACGTTTTGGAGATCACGAACATCGACCCGGTGCGCTACCAGTTGATCTTTGAACGCTTTCTGAACCCGGAGCGCGTGACGATGCCGGATATCGACGTTGATTTCTGCGTGGAGCGCAGGCAGGAGGTCATCGATTACGTGAGCCGCAAATACGGCGAGGACCGGGTAGCGCAGATCGTCACGTTCGGGACGCTGGCGGCCAAGGCGGTCATCCGGGACGTCGGGCGCGTGATGGATCTGCCGTATGCGTTTGTGGACAACATCGCCAAACAGATCCCGATGGAGATTGGGATCACGATTGACAAGGCGCTAAAGGCGAACCGGGATCTTTTCACGCTCTACCAGAGCGACGGGACCGTCAAGCGCCTGATCGATATGTCGAGGCGCTTAGAGGGGCTGCCGCGGCACGCGTCCATGCACGCGGCTGGGGTCGTCATCAGCTCTAAGGCGATCGACGAGTTCGTTCCGCTCTCCTGCGGGGCGGACGGCGCCGTGACGACGCAGTTCACGATGACGACGTTAGAAGAACTGGGGCTTTTGAAGATGGATTTCCTGGGGCTTCGGAACCTGACAGTCCTGCAGAACGCCGTCAACATGATCCGCGCGGGCTGGGACGTGAGCCTGGATATCGACAAGATCGACTTTAAGGACAAGGCGGTGCTGGACTCCATCGGGACGGGCCGGACGGAGGGCGTGTTTCAGTTAGAAAGTTCCGGGATGAAGAGCTTCATGAAGGAATTGAAGCCGCAGAGCCTAGAGGACATCATAGCCGGGATCGCGCTGTATCGGCCGGGACCCATGGATTTTATCCCGGCTTATATCGCGGGGAAGGACAACCCGGATTCCGTGACGTACGACTGCCCGCAGCTAGAGCCGATCCTCGCGCCGACGTACGGCTGCATCGTATATCAGGAGCAGGTCATGCAGATCGTGCGGGACCTTGCGGGCTACACGCTGGGGCGCAGCGACCTGGTGCGCCGGGCGATGTCGAAAAAGAAGGCGTCCGTCATGGAGAAGGAACGCCGGAATTTTGTTTACGGCAACGAGGAGGAGGGCGTCCCCGGATGCATCCGCAACGGCATCAGCGAAAGCACGGCCAATAAGATCTACGACGAGATGACCGATTTCGCGAAATACGCGTTCAATAAGTCTCACGCCGCGGCGTACGCGGTCGTGGCGTACCAGACGGCGTATCTGAAATATTATTATCCGTTGGAATACATGGCGGCGCTGATGAGTTCCGTCATGGATCATGTGTCGAAAGTCTCCGAGTATATCTTCACCTGCAGGCAGATGGGGATCCAGGTGCTTTCCCCCAGCGTCAACGAGGGCGAGAGCGGCTTTTCCGTTTCCGGGGACGCGATCCGCTACGGGCTGTCCGCGATCAAGAGCGTCAGCCACGCGTTCATCGGGAAGCTCTGCGAGGAGCGGAAGGAGCGCGGGAAATTCACCAGCTTAAAGGATTTCCTGACGCGCATGGCGGACAAGGAGATCAACAAGCGCACGGTGGAAAACCTGATCAAGGCCGGGGCCTTGGACTGCCTGGGGGCGACGCGCAAGCAGGCCATGATGGCGTACGCCTCCATCATGGACGACCTTGCGCGGGACCGGAAGAACACGATGGCGGGGCAGATCACGCTCTTCGACCTGGCGGGGGAAGCGGAAAAAGCGGATTTTGAAGTGAAGCTGCCGAACGTGGGCGAGTATGCGAAGGAGACGTACTTAGGGTTTGAGAAAGAAGTCCTGGGGATCTACATCAGCGGCCACCCGCTGGAGGAGTACGAGGGGAAATGGCGCAAGAACATTACCCGCACGGCGGCGGATCTCATGCTGGAGGAAGAGAGCGGGCAGATGCGGGCGGCCGACGGGGAAACCGCGATCTTAGGCGGCATGATCCTGGAAAAGAACGTGAAATATACGAAGGACGGCAAGGCGATGGCGATCCTCACGCTGGAGGATCTGGCGGGGACGGCGGAGGTCGTCGTCTTCCCGCGGCAGTATGAGAAGTACAGCCGTCTGCTGGAGCCGGACGGGAAGATCTTCGTGAAGGGGCGCGTCGCCGCGGAGGAAGAGAGGGACGGCAAGCTGATCTGCGAGAAGATCCACGCGTTCGACGAAGCGGGCAGGGAGCTTTGGCTTCAGTTCCCGACGAAAGAAGCGTACCATGAGAAAGAAGCGCGCGTCATGGAGATTCTGGGCGCGGGCCTTTATCAGGCGGAAGGGCCTGGCGGCGACGGTGTCGTGATCTATATTTCCAGGCAAAAGCAGGTGAAGCGTCTTCCCATCGGCAAAAACGTCCGGGTAAGGCCGGAGACGGCGGAGCGGCTCAAGGCGTTCCTTGGCGAAAATAATGTGGAAGTTGTAGAAAAGAGTATTGAAAATCTGCAAAAAAGAGATTAAAATGGGAGTAAGGCAGAATTTTGGCAAGACAGGAGGGAACAGACATGGCAAAAGAGATTGGGACAATTGGCGTGCTGACAAGCGGTGGCGACGCGCCGGGGATGAATGCGGCGATCCGCGCGGTGGTGCGGCAGTCGATTTCCAATGGGAAGAAAGTGAAGGGAATTAAGCGGGGATATGCCGGGCTTCTTCAGGAAGAGATCGTGGATCTGGAGGCGAGGAGCGTCTCCGACACGATCCAGCGCGGCGGCACGATCCTGCAGACGGCGCGATGCCCGGAATTCATGACGGAAGAGGGCCAGAAGCTGGGCGCGGAGGTCTGCCGGAAGCACGGGATCGACGGGCTGATCGTGATCGGCGGGGACGGCTCGTTCAAGGGCGCGCAGAAACTGGCGGCCAACGGGATCAACACAGTCGGGATCCCGGGGACGATCGACCTTGACATCGCCTGCACGGAATACACGATCGGGTTCGACACGGCGGTCAACACGGCGATGGAGGCCATCGACAAGGTGCGCGACACATCGACTTCCCATGAGCGATGCTCCATCATCGAGGTCATGGGGCGCGGGGCCGGATATATCGCTTTGTGGTGCGGCATCGCCAACGGCGCGGAGGACATCCTCCTTCCGGAAAAATACGACTATGACGAGCAGAAGCTGGTCAATAACATCATAAGGAACCGCAAGCAGGGGAAGAAGCATCATATCATCATCAATGCGGAGGGCATCGGGCATTCCGCGAGCATGGCGCGCCGCATTGAGGCGGCTACCGGGCTTGAGACGCGCGCGAGCATCTTAGGCCATATGCAGCGCGGCGGCAGCCCGACTTGCAAGGACCGCGTGTACGCGTCCACGATGGGGGCGTATGCCGTGGATCTGCTCTGCCAGGGCAAGTCGAACCGCGTGGTCGGATACCGCCACGGGGATTTCGTGGACTTTGACATTGACGAGGCGCTCGCGATGCAAAAAGAGATCCCGGAATATCAGTTTGAGATCTGCAAGAGCTTAAGCGTATAAAGGATGGGCGCGGATATGATCACAAGTTCTGCGAATCGCCAGATGAAACGGATCGTCCAATTGAATAAAAAGGCAAAAGCCCGCTATGAACAGCGGGTTTTTGTCGTGGAAGGGCTGAAATTGTGCCAGGAGGCCCCGCACGGGTCCGTCCGGGCGACGTATGTCTCGGAATCGTTCTTAGCCTCGGAGGGCAGCCGGGAGGCCTTAGAGGGGCTCCCGTACGAGACGGTGTCGGACCGGGTGTTCGAGGCGGCCTGCGACACAAAGGCGCCGCAGGGGATCCTGCGTCTCGTGGAAATGATGGAATATGAGCTGGAGGACCTGCTGGGAGAGAACCCGCATCTTTTGATCCTGGAGGGGATCCGCGACCCGGGCAACCTGGGGACGATGCTAAGGGCCGGGGAGGGCGCGGGCGCGACGGGCGTTTTGATGGACGATACGACCGTGGACGTCTTCAATCCCAAGGTGGCGCGGGCGGCGATGGGTTCTTTGTACCGCATCCCGTTTTTTTCCACGCCGGACTTATCCGGATGCATCCGGGAACTGAAGCGCCGGGGCATATCCATGTACGCCGCGCATTTGAAGGGGACGACATATTACGGGGATCCGGATTATCGGAAACCGACCGGATTCCTCATCGGGAACGAGGCGAGGGGGCTAAGCCCCGGGATCGCGGAGTTGGCGGACTGCCGCGTGAAGATCCCGCTGGAAGGGAAGGCGGAGTCGCTGAACGCCGCGGTCGCGGCCGCGCTGCTCATGTATGAGGCGAACAGGCAGAGGCGGGGAGACGCCCGTTAAGCGGTCGCCTCATTCTTCGATAACGTGGATCTCCAGGAAGTCGAAGTCGATCGGCTCCACGAAATTGTCCTGGGAAAAGCGCGCCTTGGCGTGACGCTTGAACTCCGTGACGGTGGCGTCCAGCCAGATTGGCTTCCCTAAATCAAATTCGTAGCAGACGCGTTCCAATGCATGGAAGATCTTGTGGGTGCGGGTGTCGTCGCCGTCATCCGTGACGACGGCGTCTCTAAGGAGACGGTTGTCTTTGAATATCTTGAACCAGATGCGCATGGATGGCTCCTTTCCCGGCACTTCGGCCGTTTTGTCCTTTTGCGAAGATTATAGCAGAATCGGCCGCGGAACTCAAGGGAAGCCGGAAGGGGAACGGTTAGTAACAGTTCAGCCTTCGGCCTCACAGTTACGGAATCCGGCTCATTTCAAGTTTGCCTTCGGCAAAGAGCCGTATTCCAACCCGGCAAAATTTACACGTTCTTACGGACTTTGCAGCAAGTGCAAAGTCCTGGGCTGAACTGTTACAACTGTTACGTTACCGCTGCATTTTCTTCCTTGACAGCCCAGGATCCCCGGTGTATAATCATGCCATGCACGGTCGTGCATTCTTATTTACGCGGACAATGAGCCAGAAGGGCAAGCCTGCCTGTTCCTTTGGCAAATGCCGCGATCGCAAGTGAGACTTGTAAGCGAGTCTCGAATTCATATCAATTTGCCGTTCGGCAAAGGACAGCAATCCAGCGTATTTTTGTAAGTCATTGCAGAATACCAGAAACAAACCAA